>DASVOW010000474.1:0-11408 GCA_036383155.1 Ktedonobacterales bacterium | reverse complement strand
GCTTGAGCAGCAGCCGATTCAGCATATCGGCCAATGTCAGCGCGAACAAAACGAAGCCGACGCCGCCCGCAAAGAATATGGCGGCAATGAGGTATCCGTTAGAAGTCACATGCACCTCCTGGATCCGCTGAAAACCTGTCGAAGCGCCTGAGCAAGACGCCATGAGCGGGTCATCGCGTATCCGCTGTTTCCTCTATTCGCGGCAGACATTGCCGTAAAGGATATGAGCGTAAAGTGAACCTGTGTGAATGCGGTTGGCTCGCGGCGAATGTGGACGCTATACGGCTCACCAGTAGTAGTGTGTCGTCTACATCATCCACCCCGGCAGATACACTACGACACTCCCACCTCCATAGATCATGCCATGACAATTCACGACCTGTCTGGCACTGTGATGGGCTTGTGGCATAACATCGTCGCGTACCGCACGCAGGTGGATCGAAGTGCGCCATCACCGATTATACCATAGCTCAGAGCCATCGCCCATAGGAGTTAAGGCAGATCTGCTGATGAGGTTTTCACATTTCCTGGATTTCTGGGAAACCTTCTCTTTCTCCTGGGAATCGCTCACATATATGCTGCAGTCAGCCGCGGCAACTTGGCCGCGTATCGTTGCCTCGTCTCGCATGAAAGGACCAGCTTCTCATGGCGTCAACCTCTGCATCCGTTCGTCATCCTGCCTTGAGCACGCTCGAGAAGACGACAGTGGGCGTCTACGTGCTTATCTTGTTAGCCTTGCTCTATGAGCAGTTCGGCCTCTTTGGCGGCTTGTTTCCGCCCATAGGTCTCATCCAGATGATCGTAGTGGTTCCGGCGCTTATTGGCTTTGCTATCCGGCAGCGCTGGCTTCTCGTAGTGACCATTGTCCTCCTCGTGCTGGACCTGCTCTATAGTGTCCCCTATATCGTGGGTGATCTCGGCCGCCCTGAGAACACGGGACCGTTCGTTTGGACCCTCATCGCGCTACCATTGTATGTAGCAGGCATCGTGCTGGCCGCCATCCTGTTCATGCGGAAGCTCCCGGCGAGAGCGTAGCCGGCAGACACTCATAGCCTCATGTCGTAGGCCAACGGTATACGTTATACACGTGCTGGTACGCAAATGTAGATATACCTGTGCAGTATGTGTAGCCAGAATGTGTAGCCAGAACGGCGGAGGCGTGCGATGGGACAAACATTGGGCGCGGCAGTCAAATTGCCGCGCCTCCCTCTCAGAATGGCCTGGTTGCGGGGGGGATTCTGGGTCGTGCTGGCGCTTGCCATGCTGCTTGTCGGTGCCAGGCTACCCAGCTACTGGGCCGATCTCAACATACCATGTGTCCAACCCCACTGTGGCTGGCAACAGCTGGATGTCGCCTTTGCCCACATGCTGACACGCCAGGGGCTCTCACTCTCGTTTTATGCTACTCTCATGGTGGCCGTAGACATCGGATTCACCGCCGGATTCATGCTGCCTGCCGTCTACATCGTCCTGCGCCGGCCGGCTGAGCCACTCGCCCTATTAGGCGCGTTGATGTTGGTCACCTTCGGCGGTGTTTCAATGAACGGCTCGATTAGTCCGGAGACGCTCACCTCCCTCGGCTGGAAAGAACTGCAGCGGGCACTAGCATGTCTTGGCAGCAGCAGCCTGTTCACCTTTATCTATGTGTTTCCAAGAGGGCGCTTTCAGAATCGCTGGATTCAGGGGGCGGCCATCATCTGGATTGTGGCCAATGTCATCGGCTACGCCGCTCCGTTGGATTCCCCAGTATCCGCCTACGGTTCCTATTTCTCCCTCATTGTGCTCGCCGCTTTGATCACCGCGGTGGTCGCGCACCTGGTACGCTATCGCACGATCTTGACTCTCTCTGAGCGTTTACAGACAAAATGGGTAGTCATGGGCCTGTTCTTGGCGGTCTCTGGCTTCTTCGCTGCTCGCTTAGCCACAATGTTGACAATGTCACCGCAGCTTGTCCTGCTCCACATCCTGGCTCTCCTGCTCTTTCCCATAGCGCTGCTCTGCATTCCAGCCTCACTCAGCGTCGCGATTTTACGCTATCGTTTGTGGGATATTGACCTCCTCATCCAACGGACACTCATATACAGCACACTGACCGCGGGTGTCCTCGGTCTATATATCCTGGTTGTAGGCTACCTCAGCGGTATTTTCCAGACCCAGAGTAATCCAGTCATCACATTCATGGCGACAGGCATCGTGGCGCTGCTCTTCCAGCCGCTGCGTGAGCGACTGCAGCATGCGGTCAATCGACTGGTCTATGGACAACGAGACGATCCATACTCCGTACTCGTCCAGCTAGGGCGCCAATTGGACGCGACCTTAGCGATTAATACCCTGTTGCCCACCGTCGCACAGACCATCCAGAGGACATTGCGCATAGAGCACGTCGCCATTTTTCTGAAAGATGACGACGACTTCTCCTGTGTCGCCGCGTGTGGCGACCCCACCACAGCCGAAATGCGGCTGCCGCTCCTTCTTCAGCGTGAGGTGATTGGAGAGCTTGTCGTGTCGCAGCGAGACGTCTGGACCGCCCATGACCGCCAGCTGCTGGAAGATCTGACTCATCACGTCAGTACTGCCGTCCAGCGAGTTCGCCAGGCTGTACTTCAGCAGCGGCTAACCTCCGAATTACAGCATGCCCGTGAACATCTCGTGCTGGCTCGCGAAGAAGAGCACCGCCGTCTGCGGCGCGATCTCCATGACGACCTCGCGCCAAGTGTTGCCGCGCTCGCGTTCACGACCGCCACTCTTGAGCGCCTTATCCCGACGAATTCAGCGAAAGCCATTGCCCTTACTATTGAATTACGCGCCGCATTACGCACCATCGTTGGTGACATCCGCAGCCTCGTTCACGATTTACGTCCACCAGTTCTCGACGAGCTTGGGTTGGCAGCAGCCATTGATGATCTGATAGAACGCCATCAGCACGCCGAGGCTTCCGACATGCAGCCCCTCGACCTGTCTTTCGATGCCCCCGCATGCCTGCCGCCCCTGCCTGCCGCCGTCGAAGTCGCAGCATATCGGATCGTCCAGGAGGCCTTGCAGAACATTGTGAAGCACGCACATGCGAGTCGTTGCTCCGTTCGTCTGGCCATCGAGGAGGTCGAGCCGCCAGCCTTGTCCGCGTTGATCGTGGAGGTTCGTGACAACGGCATCGGTTTCCAGGCATCCCCCGCTCTCGCAGCACGCCGAACAGGTATTGGCCTGACGACGATGCGCGAGCGTGCCACTGAATTAGGCGGTACATGGAGCATCGAATCTCTATTGGGTCGTGGTACGGCATTGTCCGCACGGCTCCCGTTTTCACACAAGGAGTGATAAGGGTGCGTATTCTGCTGGCGGATGACCATCCACTTTTTCGTCAGGGCCTGCGCTCCTTGCTCGATACTCTGCCAGATCTGGAGGTCGTTGGAGAAGCGCGAACGGGCGAACAGGCTATTATGCTAGCCCAAACAGTGCAGCCTGATCTCGTTATCATGGACATTCAAATGCCGGACATGAATGGTATCGATGCCACCCGGCGCCTGATCCAAACTATGCCGCATCTGGCCATTCTCATCGTTACGATGTTCGAAGACGACGCCTCGCTCTTCGCCGCCATGCGCGCTGGAGCACGAGGATACGTAATAAAGGATGCCGAGCCCGACGATATGCTGCGAGCGATTGCAGCCGTCGGACAAGGTGAGGCCATTTTTAGCCCAGCCATTGCCGCGCGCGTGCTCAGCATGTTCTCCTCTCCAACGGAGGCAACGGCAAAGGCACTTTTCCCGACTCTCACTGAGCGCGAGCGGCAGATTCTGCGGCTGCTCGCCCACAGCACCACGAATGCGGAAATCGCGCAGACGCTGGGTGTAACCACAAAGACGGTAGCCAACTATGTTTCGACAATATTATCCAAACTCCAGGTTGTGGACAGGGCGCAAGCGATCTTAAGAGCGCGTGAAGCGGGATTGTAATATGGTTGGCTCTGCCGGAGTCCACTTCCCCGTTGTTTCTTACAGCTGATAAGGCTGGAATGAGCGCCTACTGGATGCGTCGATGGCAGTCCATCCACGCCATCTCGTATGCCTCTCCTCGCATCCTTCCCCTCTTTGCAAATGGCCCTGTCAATACACTCTCAAATGGCCCTTCTCACCAGTCCATTTTGCTGCTATGCTTCTGCAGGCAGTTGCAGTACACGAACCCCTGTTCGATAAACAAAGGAGCTATCCCAAGTGGCAAAACGCATGAACTACGGCAAAGCCGCCCCCGGCGCGATGCGAGCGATGAATGGCCTTGAGACCTACCTCGCCGAATGTGGCCTCGAGCCAGGGCTACTCGATCTCGTGCGGCTGCGCGCCTCCCAGCTCAACGGCTGTGCCTATTGCGTAGACATGCACAGCCTCGATCTGCGCGCGGGCGGCGACACCGAGCAGCGCATCTACGCCCTGCCCGTCTGGCAGGAGACCCCGTTCTTCACCGAGCGCGAGCGCGCCGCCCTTCTCTGGACGGAGAAGCTCACTCTGATCTCGCTCGACCACGTGCCCGACGAAGTCTACGAGCAGGTGCGCCCGCACTTCACCGATGCCGAGCTCGCCAATCTGACCCTGGCGATCGCGACGATCAACGCCTGGAACCGCTTTGGCATCAGCTTCCGCGACGAGCCAGGCCACTACACCCCCGCGAAGCGCGACTAGAGTGCATGGCAAACCGCGTGCGGGAACAGCGTTTCAGCATGTTCCTGCACGTTTCCGTAAGCCAGCAAGCCCAGGAGACGACGATGAGCTACACCATTCTGCGCAAAGATGAGCTCCCGCGAGATGGCAACACCTACGAGTTCCAGGGTTATCCATACGGCGACACCAACATCTCCTTCATCTGGGTCGACATGGCGCCAGGCGAAGGCCCGCGCCTGCACAAACACCCCTACGAAGAAGTCCTCATCGTGCAGGAAGGCCGTGCCACCTATTGGGTTGGCTCGGACACGCTTGAGGTGCCGGCTGGCCACATCGTGATCGTGCCACCCGGCGTCCCCCACAAATTCATCAATTCCGGTGACGGACCGCTCAAGCAGATAGACATCCACCACAGCCCAAAGTTCATCACCGAATGGCTCGAAGAGTAACCGGCATCGCGGCGAAGGCGGAGCATCGCCTCTCACCCGCAGAAAGCGGCCAACCCCACACTGCATGTGCGTATACTCAAGACCAGAGCTAAAGCCTGCTTTAATCTCGACGTCAACCAGATCAAGGTCAATTGCTATCGAGAAGGAGTCGTGCATGGACTACCAGTACGAGCATGCTGTCGCGATTCTGCGCCGCACGCCAGCCACCCTGACGGCGCTGCTGCGTGGGCTGCCCGATGCGTGGACAAAAAGCACCGAGGGTCCCGACACCTGGAGCGCCCTTGACATCGTCGGTCATCTGCTAAACGGCGAAGAGACCGACTGGATCGTGCGAACCCGCATCCTCCTCGACCATGGCGAGAAACAACCCTTCGACTCGGTCAATCGGACGGCAATGTTCGACAAGTATAAGGGTTTCTCACTCGATCAGTTGCTGGCGGCGTTCGAGCAGGCGCGCGCGAAAAATCTGGCGACGCTGAGCGAGTTGCAGATCACCCCTGAGAAACTCACCCTCACAGGCACACATCCAGCGTTTGGAACTGTAACGCTGAGCCAACTGCTGGCCACCTGGGTGGTGCACGACCTCAACCATATCGGCCAGGTGGTCGAGGTCATGTCGCGCCAATACGACGAGGCGGTTGGCCCCTGGCGCGCCTACCTCAACATCCTCACACGCCCCATCCTCACCGAATAGCCTTGCACGCACCGTTCGTGACGTTATCCGGCGCGAACGATGTCACAGGCTGCACTGACGTACATGCAGAGAGGCATGCTTCAGCTAAGCCAGTGGACAATGAGGTATTGGGATGATACGCTGTCCCGTACGGATGGCGGGCAGCCGATGCGCCCCTTACTGACAGATGAGCAGCGTAGGGAGGGGGAGGAGGCACAGTGGCAGAGGCGGAACGTGCGGTTCTGCTGCGTGGCAGGGCGATGTAGCATCTCGCCAGCTGCGCCTGACTGACTCACTGCAGTGACGAGAGGGAAGGCTTGTTGTGAACGGACAAGCTGTAGTGCGCATTCCTCCCAAACGGCTGCGTCTCTTAGTTCCTGTGTGCGCATCTGTCGTCTGGCTCGCCGTTGCGGGACCGCTCTCAGTCAACATTGTGAATGCTCTGGCTCACGGAGAGCTTCAGGCGCTGATTCTGATTCCATTATTGATTGCGCTTATTGTTACCATTCCATATTTCGCCCTCTGGGGTGCGTGGGCGCTCTTGCGCCTGGTGACAAATCTGCCCGCGGTCCTTCTGACGCCACAAGGCATCGTCAATCACTCGATTGTCTACCACGTGGTGTTGCCATGGGAGGAAATCGAGTCATTCACCCAGTTTCAGCCTGACACAAATGGGTTCAAGATGGACACGATCCTCGTGCTTTTGCGTGACCGCGACCGCGTCTGTGCGGCGCAGCAACCACCAACCAGGGTGTTACTGCGCGTGTTCTCCGCGATCCGACCCACAAATATCAGTACTCGCGCGACGAAAGGGACCCGCGAGGCAGTTTGGCGAGAACTGCAGCGGTATGTGCATACGACGCCATCAGGCGACCGCATAAAGTTCGTTACGATCTGAGAGCAGGCGGCACGAGCATGGTCGCTCCGGTGCGTCGCGATTGCGTACTGGCAGACCCTACTTCCCCAATACGTCAGTGGCCACTAACGTAGATCCTGCGAACAGGAGGCTGGCACGATGGACTGCGCGCTCGACGAGTTGACACCAGGGCATGCCGATGAAGCTATTGCCCTGTGGAATAGCGCGCTCGGCGCCGATCTCCCCATGACACCGCGCCTCTGGCGGCAGGTTGTGACAGACGACCCCAATGCAATGCCCGGCGATGCCATCGCGGCGCGAGCCGCCGATGGTGCGCTGGCGGGGTTCATCCTGACGCGCCAGTTTCACCAATTGGATCTGGTGCCTGCCATGGAGTCGACGCGCGGCAGCGGGTGGATTCTCGCGCTGATAGTCGCCCCCGCCCTCCAGCGTCGTGGCCTTGGCAGCCAATTGCTGCGCGCCGCCGAAGAACGCCTGCAAGCGCATGGCGCGACGCGCTGCACTGTCGGTGGCGGCATCGAACACCTCCTGCCAGGTCAGCCCCTCTCCCTCGCCGCGGACCCTGGAGATCAGCCCATGCTGGAGTTCTGGCGGCAGCACGGCTACACGCCATCGCGTGCGGAATACGATCTGCGGCGCAACCTGAGCAATTTTCTCGCTCCGCCAGTACCGCCATTGATCCGGAATGGCACGTACCAGGTCGCCCCCGGCAAGGCGGGCGACGAGGCTGCGCTACTTGCCTTCGTCGGGCGCGAATTCCCAGGTCGCTGGCACTATGACATTACGCAAGCCCTTGCGCGCGGCCTATCCATCGAAGACGTGATCCTGCTGAAAGACAACACCGCCACGATACAAGGCTTTCTCTGCTCCTGGCACCATCAGAGCGTGCTGCTTGGCCCCAGCACCTACTGGTATCCCGCCCTGGGGGACCGTTTCGGAGGGATAGGGCCGCTCGGCATTGCACAGGGAGTACGCGGCAATGGACTCGGCCTCGCGCTCGTGGCAGCGGGCGTCGAGACACTGCGTCGGCGCGGCGTCGAGGAGTGTGCCGTCGATTGGACGACGCTGATCGACTTCTACGGCGCGCTCGGCTTCCACGTCAGCCGCCGCTACTGCCGCTTCGAGCCGAAGACGCTAAGCGCATAGACATAGATGAGTTATACTAGGGTCTGTCTGACGACTCACGAGGATGTGTTACCCTCGTACTGAAGCAAGAGCATCGCGAGTCGTAGGGGTACAAGGCATGTCGGACCATCTCGGGTCTGCTGCGGCGCACCAGCAGCCAACACCCTATCCCGATGTCAACGCGGTGGCGCACGACCTGCTTACGAGCATACAAGCCATCTTAGGCGCACAGTTGGCTGGGATGTACCTTGTGGGGTCGCTCGCGCTCGGCGACTTTCAGCCACGGGAGAGCGACCTCGACTTCGTCATCGTTACCTGCGGCGCGCTCTCGGCCGAGACCGTTGCCGCGCTGCGGGACCTACATCAGCGCTTTGACCAGAGTGCGTCTGCCTGGGCCGCACGACTGGACGCCGTCTACATCCCCCAGGAGGTGTTGCGGGAGTCGTCTCCGACAGCTGCCCGCTATCCTGTGCTGGAATGGCCAGAGCTCCTCGCGCTGGAGCACCTGGAGAGCGGGTGGCCTATCCAGCGCTACACGCTGCGTGAATACGGCGTCGTGGTCAGCGGCCCAAATCCACGCTCGCTGCTGGACCCGGTCCATCCCGACGAGCTGCGTCGTGCGTCGGCGGCCACGGTCGAGGAATGGCAAGCGCGGGCGCACGGCGACTCCGCGTGGGTCGTGGGGCTGCAGGTACGGCGTCAGCACACGTACGTGGTGCTGACGCTCTGTCGCCTGCTCTACACGCTCGAAACGGGTTCCGTCGCATCCAAGCCGGCGGCGGCGCGCTGGGTGGAGCGCACGCGCGCGTCCCGCTGGAGCGAGCTGATTGGGCGTGCAACAACTGAGCAGCGCACCTATGCTGCTGATGTGCCAGAGGACGCGGTGAACGACGCCCTCGCCTTCCTGGAGTACACCTACGAGCAATACCGTCAGTGGCAAGCGTCATCGGCTCACTGACAGACGCGAAGAGCCGTGATTCGTCAGACAGACTCTAATGGCAAATTAACGCATCCTTCACTATGTCTATTACAGCGAGGCGAACAAGCATGACGACGGCGACAAGGCGGGACCAGGAGCGGATCGGCGTGCTCCATTCGATACAGGTTGGCGCGCCGCACCACTATGGACGCGAAGACGCGCAAGACGAGATGGCGCGCCCCTGGGAAACGTCATTCTTCCGCGCCCCAAGCTCGCAGCCGCGCTGGCTCTACACCACCCACCTCGAAGGCAACGAGCAGGCCGACAAGAAAAATCACGGCCGGCCGCATCAAGCGGTGCTGCTCTACGCCGCCGCACACTACCCCCTCTGGCAAGCCGAGCTCGACCGCCCCGACTTCGGCCCCGGCGGATTCGCCGAAAACTTCACCGTAGACGGCCTGACCGAGGCGACCGCGTGCATCGGCGACATCTACGCTATCGGTGAGGCGCGCATTCAGGTCACCATGCCGCGCTATCCCTGCTGGAAGATCGAGCGGCGCTGGGGCATCGCCGGCCTGACCGACCGCGCAGCAGCCACCGGACGCACCGGCTGGTACTGCCGCGTCCTCCGCGAAGGAGAGGTCCAGCCGGGCCTGCCCATCACCCTCATCGAGCGTCCCTACCCCCAGTGGACCGTCGCCCTCACCAACGACTTCGGCCACAACCGCAACAAAGACATCGAGACCGCCCAGGCGCTCGCCGCCTGCCCCCTGCTTCCCGATCTCTGGCGCGGCCTCGTCGTCAAGCGCGCCATGAGCGCCGTCTAAGCCAATTGGCTTACAAGTCATCTCATCAATACTCGTCTCGTTTATCCAACTCGCATGCGACGCAAGATGAGGAACAGTTCACCGCACTTCTAAGCTAGCTTCGACAACGTTACCAGCTAGAAGCGCTACGATGAGAATCTATTGGTGTGGGGGGACGTTTCTCAGCACCCATGAGGTAGCTTCCAACAGTGTGCTGTTCATCGTCGCGTCACCTTCAACAAGAAAGGAAACAGTCTATGTGTGGCAGATATGAAGTAATTGATGGGAAACGGGTCTTCACGCGCTTTAAAGTGCCAACGCAGTACGCTTCTCTCTTTGATGATAACCTGGACATTCGCCCAACCAACACGGTTCCGGCAATCGTCACCGACCACGAGCTGCAGCTGATGCGCTGGGGCTTGATCCCGAGTTGGGCGAAGGATCCCAAAATCGGCTCCAAGATGTTCAATGCGCGCGCTGAGACCGTTGCCGAAAAGCCGTCATTTAAGAAAGCCTTGCGCTTCCAACGCTGCATCATTCCCGCATCCGCCTTCTTCGAGTGGAAAGGTGCTCCTGGCGCAAAGGTGAAGCAGCGTATTGCCCGCACGGATGGTGAGCTATTTGGGTTTGCTGGGCTGTATGACACCTGGAAGAGTCCTGATGGGCAAAGCATTGCCACCTGCACCATCATCACCACCACCCCAAACCGTGTCCTTGCCCCCATTCACAACCGGATGCCGGTTATTTTGCTGCCGGATGACGAAGAGGCATGGTTAAGTCCAGATCTCACGGAATTTGAGCCGATTGTGAGCATGCTCAAACCCTATCCTGATGACCTGCTCGAAGCACGAGCGGGCTAGCGCTATCAGATTCGTGCCCTTATGCTCTTTTGAGAAACGAGCAAGAAGACCTGCATCGTACGTCACCTGCCTAGACCCTGTAGGATTGCTGTACATCTTGCATCTAAGGCTGGCGGTTTACGAAGGTACTTTGTTCATGTCGCGACCGTTCGCGTCTATCCGCAGAGCAACGAGATCTCCCCATTCTGCGAACTGTACTGCTCGCTTCTGTTCACCTCTGTTCGGCGATGTTGGTGTCAACATTGGTGTCAGGCGCTGTACATTGGGTGGCCCGCCATCCGCAACGTAACTAACACGTAACTAATCAGGTCACTGACTCGAATATTGCGTGGATACCAATTTGGGGGCTCAGATGAAAGCTTCAGTATTTCAATTCGTCTCTGCCATAAATACATGATAAGATGTTCCTACAGATACCAAGGCAGGGCAATATGATTCAAAAGGGAGCCCCACATGTCCTATGTGTTCATCGCCTATGCACGACAGGACGCTCCCTTCGTCTCACGCCTTGTGTCAGATGTGCAAGCAACAGGATATAACACTTGGTACGATGTTGCCCAACTGATGCCTGGGGATGATTGGTTCAAGACAATCGAGCATGCATTACTTCGGGCCTCCGCAGTAGTATTCGTGGCCACTCGCTACGGCAATGCATCACAGTTTGCACTTGGTGAAGTTCAGGCCGCCCTGCGCTTAGGAATCCCTGTAATCCCCCTCGTTGTAGAGGAACCGCCGACCGCCACGGAATTGCAGAGGATTCAGTGGATCGACTTTCGACCTGATTATCAGGCCGCGCTCGATCGTCTGTTGGCGGCATTGCCAACACTCGTTGATCGAGGAAGGCCCTTACCACCTCCCGAGCCAAAGTCAAAGGGCTATGTCTTTATCAGTTATGCCGAGGAGGACTCCGAGTTCGTGGCCGGCCTTCGGGACTTCTTGAGAGGACGTGGCTATGGTTATTGGGATTACCAGGAAAGCGATAGAGATTACCACAAGCAGTTCTCACTGGAGTTGGAGGAGATAATTCAAGGAGCAGCGGCCACGTTA
>DASVOW010000473.1:0-2030 GCA_036383155.1 Ktedonobacterales bacterium | reverse complement strand
CTAGGAGGCAAGAGGTGGGTCAGGCTGGAAAGGAGTTGAGCGCATGGCAAAAGTTGTCGTTCGCTATGGCCGTTATGTCGTCACCATGTTAGCGACCGTTGGCTTCAGGCTGGCATCTAACTAGGGCTAGCTCGGGCAATGCGTGGCGCCGCGTCTGATTCGGCTGCTGAGGAGAGGTGCCGTCTGTCGCTGATTATGGTGGTACCTCTCCGCTGCAGGCGGTTAGGTGACATGTTCTCCCCGAGACAGAGGCGCGGCCCACGACCGGACGACCACCAGGAACAAGCTGCTCGCCTATTCGAGTTCCTGGTGGTTTCTCGTTGCTCCGGCGCTGTTCTTTGTGGGCAGGAGACTCATGCTCGAAGCCGGTCTGGCTCAACTGCGCGTCGCCGCCTCACTCCTGTTTGGCACGCGGTTCTCCCTGCGGTCGCTCAACCGGGTTATCGCCGCGATCCAGGAGACGCAGCACGAATTTGGCAGTGTCAGTGCGGAAGGAAAAGAACTGCTGGCGGGTCCAGCGCTCGACGAGGAGTCGCGCCGTGAGATTCAGCTGCGCCGCTTCCGTGGGCAGGCGGCGCGCGCCAGCCGCGAGACGGCCTATTACCAGCGCCTCTTCGCGCGCCTCGACCTCGATCCACGACGACTCACCTATGACGACATAGCCCGCCTGCCGCTCACGCTCAAATCCGACCTGCGGCAGCATCCCGACGCATTTGTGCGACGTACAGCTCATCCCTATCTCCGTGCGCTGACTACCGGCACCACCGGCCGGCCCGTCAGCGTCTCATTTTCCACCTATGAGTTGCAGGTGTATTTTGCCTTTACCGCGATTTCCGCACTGATGAACGGCGATCTCACCTCGGCGGACATCGTGCAGGTGAGTACGAGCTCACGTGGCACGCTGGGCAATGTGTGCCTGGCCGGCGCGTGTGCCCACATCGGCGCGTCGGTCTACCTTGCGGGCGTCATCGAGCCGGCAGACGCGCTGGCACTGCTCGCTGAGAAGCGGCACATGCCTGGGAAGAAGGAGCGGACATCCGTGCTCTACACCTACCCATCGTATCTGGGCGCGCTCATAGAGTGCGGGCTTGAGCAAGGGTATCGTCCGGCTGACTTTGGCCTGGAGCGGATCTTCGTAGGGGGAGAGATCGTCACCGAAGGGCTCAAAGCGCGCAGCCAGCGCCTGTTTGGCGACGCACGGGTGATCGACAGCGCCTACGGCATGACGGAGATCTGGCCACTTGGCGGACAGTCATGTGAAGACGGCCACCTGCACTTCGAGATATCGCAGGGATTCGTCGAGGTGCTCAATGCGGAGACCGGAGCCCCGGCCCAGCCAGGGGAGACCGGCGTCATCGTCGCCACTCCATTCTATCCCTACCGTGAGACGACCATTGTGCTGCGCTATGACACCGGGGATATGGCGCGCGTGCCATCAGAGCCGCCCACATGCCGCTTGCGCCACCTGCCTGCGACCGAGCGTCTGCTGGGCAAGCGCGATCTCGCTGTACATCACGACGAGGGATGGGTGTATCCACGCCAGATTGCCGAGGCGGTGGAGGCGCTCGACGAGGTGCCTCTACCGGCGCGTTACGGCTACTGGGCTGTTCCACATGGCGTGGCGGTAGAGGTGGTTGTCCGCAATGCGACGCCAGAGACACACCGGCGCGTTGAGACAAGCCTACGGGAGCGCGGCGTGCCCGTCCAGGAGCTCCTGGTGCTCGACAGCCGAGAGCAGATGCGACGACCCGTGCCGCTGCGTGGAGATCTGCGCGAGCAGACGTTTTCCGGTGTGGCAGCGGATCGGACGCTGACAGTCTCGTCTGACGGCTGATGGAGACACTGCGGGAGGAGAACACGCACATGGGCTACTTGTCCTTCTTCCTGGTGCTCGGCTGCGTGACCTGTGCGATGGCGGCGAGCTGGGCGTATTACCGTCGCTACCAGCTCAGCCGCGTCCCGCTCGGCGTCATCAATTTGACAGACATCGCGGTCATGATCGCCGCCATCATTGTGGTGCCGTTCCTCTA
>DASVOW010000472.1:0-9100 GCA_036383155.1 Ktedonobacterales bacterium | reverse complement strand
CCATCATAGTTGCCAAAGAGCTTGAATGCGGCATACGCTGGCCACGACCGATCGAGGCCTCCCCAGTGACACGCCATGTCCAGTCCCTCGCGACCAAAGATGCCGAGCACCTCTGCCAGCGCGATTGCTCCATTCATCGAGCCTTCCGCGCCCCACGTCCACTCGCTCAGCGCCATCTTCGTGCCAGGATAATGCGCCCTGATCCACTCGCGCATACGCGGAATCAGTCGTACCGGTTGGCCGATCCATGACTCATCGCTGTAGTTCGGATCCCACAATCCGCGTGTCGAGCGTAGCCGCAGCGCGGCCATCGCTGGCGTCGTGTTATCCGAATACTCCCCACCCTGCGGATAAAAGTGCAAATCGAGCACATCGAGCGTCCGCCTGCCAGCCGCCTCATCATGCGTGCGAATCTCGCTGAGCCACCATTCGAGGAAAGGCGTGCCAGCGTGAGCATTGCGATCGGCATGCGTGCGGTAGTTGTCTGTGGCGTAGTCGAGCGGCGAATAGAAGTAATTCGGCCACCCCCACGAAACCGGACCCGTTATCAGCGACGAGGGATCTACATCCTTTACGGCCGAGGCGTAATCCAGGAAGATATCACGCATCTGATCATAGCTGAGCTGCGCTGGCCTGATATCTGTATGCGTAGCCCACCAAAGATCCGGTTCATTGTCCATCGCGTAGTACCGCACACCCCCTTCACCGGCTCGCCCAAAGCGCCGCACAAGGTGATAGACCCACTCATCCTGCGCCACCGTCGGATCGCTCAGGTCCGGCGGATCGCTGAATGGCGCGCCTTTGCGAGCGCGTGAGGGAACACTTGTCAGCCGGCGATTAGCAGAGGGATCGTAGCCCGCGACCACGTCGCCGTTCGCTCTCAGCGGCGGACCGCCGCGATCTGGCACATGTTGAGAAGCTGTGTTGCCATCGTCGTTGCGTGCGACCCACCCGATCGTGGGGATGGTGAGTAACGTCTGGATGTTGTGCGCCCGATTTGCCCCAATCGCCTGATCAGCGACACCTGATGGTTGGCGCTCCGCTGGCGACGTGGAGCCATAGTTCCCATTGGCGAAGTGATAGTCGCGCGCCGCATTGAAAGCATTTCCCAGCTTCCAGTTGTAGCGCGTCGTCGCATTGCCACCCCAGCGCAATACCGTCACGCCCAGGTCCGCCGCCACGTCCGCACTCACACCTGTCAGACCATAAATATCCGGGCTGATCGACCTGCGTTGCGATGCCACGTCAAGGGTCACAGTCAGCGGCTGATTCGTCACGCGCACCTGCGACTGGAGTCCCGGCGGCGTCGCCACTCCCAGCCGGTCCTTCACACTGGCCAGTGAAATAGCATAGGTGCCCGATGGGCGGAGCGCCGTTGGCAACGTCAAACTGACGGTTCGCGCCTCGTCGTGATAGCGTGCCTGTACTGGTGCGACTGGATGCGCCACTGGATAGGCCGCGTCATTGGTTCCGGCTACCGCGGCAACCAGATAAACCGCTGTCGGAGAGACACTCGCGGCATCCATCGGCTGATCAAACGCGAGCGTCACCGTCTGTAGATCGTAGGTCCAGGCGCGCAGCAACTTAGGCGAGCGCAGATCGGGGTGATAGACGATACGCAGATCGGCAAGATACAGTGTCCCCTGCGATTGCGTCGCCGCGGCCTGCACCACCACGCCCACCGCTCGTTGCGCGTCAGCGTGCAAGTCCGCCAGCGGCACCCGCGACAGTCGCCAGCCATCTTGCGCGATCGTCCCACCCTGTGTGTAGTCGCCAAGGAGTACGGTATCCGTCCAGTTGCCGCCCTCGCCGATCAACGCAATATGAGCAGCCTGCTTATCGCCACCTGCCCCCCGCACCCAACATTGGATGTAGCCAAACCCCAGCGTATCAAATGTATCTCCATGGAGTTGGAGCCCGTCCCAATTAGCAAGGCGCAGTGAGATGGTGCGCTGTGTGTCGTGCAGCATCGTGGCATCGCCCACCACATGGCTCGCCCACGACCAATCCTGCCACCCCTTCGCCAGCGATCCATCGAAGATCACGATATCTCGTGGCGTACTCATCGGACCATCAGGCAACACATGTGGATGGGAAGCCGGCAGATCGTCGATGCCAAAATGATGGAGAATCTTGACGCGCAGTCGCGAGTAGAGATGCAGATATTTGATGACTCCGGCAACCGCGCCGCCAGTCACCACGAGCCCCCCACCGCCCGCGAGCAACGTGCGCCTACTCAATCTCAATCGCCCGCGCTCGCTCGCCATTTTAGTCATACCCGCTTCCTGCGAGCTATTCACCTCGACTGTTGGCTGCGCTGCTTCAGTTGTTTCACATGAATCGCCATCGACGTTCTCGTTCGACGTAGCCGGGACAAGCACAGTATCCTCTGTGCCAGATACTACGCCTGTTTCCGCGGGCATATCCGTATAGTCAGGGACCGATGACGCAGGCGATGGGGGTCTCTGCTCCACGACGTCTCTCGCTTTCGCTCGCTAGGAGTTGACGAGCCAGCGTGGTAGCTGCGGTTGTGCGGCGTTCAGCACGATGCCGCGCACGATCGAATCGTCCAGCCGTGATAGCGCATCACGCACCTGGGTATTGGTTGTCTGGCCGGAACGCACAACAAATGCTAAAGCCTCGGCCATTGTCGCGGCCAAGACGCCATAGCTATACGAGAGGATCGGCGGGAGATCCAGCACGATCAACGCACCACTGCTATCGAGCCGGGTGCGCAGATCCGCGGCAGTCAGCTGGCGTATCAAGCGCGATGCCTCACCTTTTGCATCACCCGCTGGCAACACGAAGAAGCGATCCGACACCTGGCGAAGCGCGGTAGCCAGCTCACATTCACCGCGCAAGAATTCGCAGATGCCCGGCTCCGGCGCCACACCCAGGATGTGATGGACGCCTGGATGCGTCAGGTCTGCCTCCACCAGCACCACTGGCGCATCGAGATCGGCGGCCATTGCTGCGGCCACGCCGGTTGCGATGGTGGTGCGACCCTCTCCCTCGACGGCACTGGTAATGCCAATCACCGGCATGCGATCGCGATCATCTCCCGACTGCATCGAGAGATAAATGCGCCGGAAATGTTCGAGTGCCGTTTCGCCCCGGCGATCCAGTAGGGAATCGTGCTCGTTTCCAGCGTCCCGCTTCTTTTCGCCCCGACCTCTTCCTGCAATGCGTGCTATTGGAGACTCAGCGGGAACCGCCACTGCACGAGACTTCATAGCGCTATCCTTTATGATTACTATTGCTGTTATCTGGTCTCGTCACCCGCAATGCCGACGGCGTGCCGGATCTCTTGCGTCATCCTATCGGCGCTTAATTGCGGCAACACGGTCAGCACCGGCACAAGCACCCCCGAATAGGTGGCGCCCTCATCCTCATCACGCACGCGCTCGCCAATGCCATGGAGCACTGGAACCGCCTCGATTGAGGTGATATCCATATCCAGGTCTTCGATGATAGAGCGCACATCCTGCTGAGAATAAATGCTCCGGTCGGATATCGTCAGCAAGCCGACGATCAGCGCGATCAGCGCGAGAGCCAGACCCAGACCCCCACCCGTATAGACGAGCAGCTTCTTCAACTTCAGCGTCGGCTGGAGTGGCACCAGTGGTGGATCGAGCGTGCGAAACACGCTGAGCGTGCCGCTCTGCAGTGCTGAGGTATTCAGCCGCAATTGCGCCAGTTGATCTTGTGTGTTCTTGAGTTGCGTCTGATCTTGTAGATATTGCTGCTGATACGTGGCATAGACGTCATCAGGCGTATAGACAACGCTAGGGTGAGCATTCTTGTACTGATTGATGCGTTGCTGATCCTGCGTTACCTGACTCGACGCCTGCGCGACCTGCTGCTCCAGCACACCTTCCGCCCGATTGTTGTCATCGATTTGTCGCTGCGTGTAGGTGCTGCTGAACTGGACTATCAATGATGAGGCGATTTGTTGCGTCAGTCGTGGACTCTTGTCGTCTACGACGACATAAAATGTCTCCATCCCGAAAGGCGTCACAGACACGTCTGCCTGTATCCATGTGGCAACGATATCCTGGTTTCTACGCACGTTGAGATCGTACTGTGTCGCCAGATCTGTACTTTGCGCGACCTTGACGAGGAAGCTCTTGCTCTGCAGCAGCTCGCCGATAGCGTCCACTGCATTCTGCGCGGGCGAGGCATACGGGTTGCCGCCACTGATACCACCGAGCGTTGTGGAGCCAACGACAGCTCCTCGCTCCACCAGCATGTAGGCCGATGACTCATAGATGCTTAGCTTATGCTGGCCGTAGATGGTAGCAACGATGGGAAACAGCAGAATCGGAATGAGGTAGAGCTTCCAATGCTCCAGGAGCTTCGCTATAAAGCGCATCACTCGTCCTGCCCTTCAAGTCGGTAGACCTCCGCTTTTGCCCCATCCTGACCGCTCAAGCTTGGTATACTTGCGTCTGACCCGCAAAAACTATCGTCCTCTTGCTGCGCCTCACGTACGGCGAGAGGATTGGCCACCGCCGCCAGCAAATCACTCTCGTAGAAGCGCCACGTGCTGCCTACTTTGTGACCGCGCAGTTGTCCCGACCACATCAGGCGATAGATGGTCGATCTGCTGACCCGCAAGAACTCCATGGCCTCTTTAAATGTCAGTAACACTGTCTCAACCGTTGCACGTGGCGACACAACCCGTCGCTCGATCATATTCTGCACCCTCTCCTATTTTCACCGGGCCTTCTACCGATGTGTTCGTGACGATACCTCTTTGCTGCTGTTGTCTGTGCGTCACTCACAGAGTTTCCACCGAGCATCATTGATTTCGTTACGACTCACTCCGCCTCCCACATCTTTCGCTCAAGTGCCCATAGAAACGTCCATATGTGCTCATGCATAGAAATGCGGATCTGCTCTTTCATCCTATTATGCGGCCATGGCATCCTGGCAGCAACGCATCCGCGTGGTTTCTGGGTTGAGATGCGGTATAGAAATATGCGGCGCGACAACCTGAAACAGGCTGATACACACTGACGTGCACGCAACGGCCATCACGCATCGGCCTGTACCGCCTGGCTATGGCAGGCATGCTAGATAACGGTGTTTAGTTAACCGAGCTGCTGCTTGAAACCGCGCGCTCGGTACGCACCCACGACTTGCTGCCGCGGCGCAGAACCGCTCCACCCAACGCTGCGAGGTAAATCCAGCACTTCCACGCGATAAAGAGTGGCGCCCGCAACAGCGAGAAATATGCCCTCCGTGACAGATGGGCAAGCACAGCGCCAATGACGATATGGAGACCAAGCGCCAAACTCAACACTGATGCCACAATGACGGCGGGCCACCACGCCAGCAGAGTCGCGAGCACGCCATATATCACGGTGAGACCAGCAACCAGCGATAGCGGAGGTAACACGATCTCCATGGCCACATCCAGCCGCGCCAGATCGCGATCGCGCACAAATCCATGCAGCAACGGACCAAAGCACGCGCGCACGAGATCGATACGCCCGCGCTCCCAGCGTGACTGTTGTGATTGCGCCTGCCGCAATGAGGTAGGCATCTCGGCCGAGACGATGGCATCGGGTACATACGCCACGTGGATGCCAGCATCGATCAGGCGTAGATGATATTCAGCATCCTCAGCCAGCGAGTACGACTCCCAGCCAAGCTCGGCGAAAACTTCGCGGCGAAAGCACATTCCATTGCCTTTCAGACCGGCAGACCAGCCGAGATACGAGCGGCCAAGCGGCCTCAGGTGGTTGAAGAGCGCAAAAGCCACAGCCCGTAACCCCGCCGTCCAGCCGTCTTCCCCATTGTGGACCCGATACTGCCCCTGGGCAACCTGTGCGCCCGCTGCCAGCGACTCGGCCATACACCGCAAAAAGTTGGGCGAGAGCCGTGAGTCTGCATCCACGACGACATACGCATCGTAGGACGCGTTCTCCGCCAGCAGTCTCTCGATTATCCACCGCAACGCAAAGCCCTTGGCGCGCTTATCGTTGTCGCTACGCTCATAGACCTCAGCCCCTGTGCTCCTTGCCAGCGCTGCCGTCTCGTCGGTGCAATTATCGGCAATCACAATAGGCATGAATCGGTCAGATGGATAGTCCACACTCATAATGCTTGCCAGCGCTACGTTGATCACTGATGCTTCATTGTGCGCGGGTATGAGGAGAGCAAAGCGAGGCAGCTGTTCTGTCGCGTCTGCTGACGCCGTATCGCTGGTAGTCGATCGGTCTCTGCTAGAAGCCACACGCCGTTGCGTAGCCAGTGCTGCCACGCTCAACACTGCCAGATAGAGCAACGGTGCGAGCAACGCCAGTTCGGCAATGAGCAACAGGCTCCGTAACAGCGCGATCAATAGCCACATAGCAATGTAACTCCACACAGAAACAGCACATATCTACAGATGTGCTGCTCAACCGCGAGCATACGCTCGCAGGCACGATAAAACGCCATGAGCGTTACAGGCAGATGAATGTGCCGGTTGCTAGCGAGTGCCGCTGGCTGGCGCCAGCACTCCGGCCATTGCCACTTCCTCTTCCTGTTCGGGGGTCATACGTGCGAGCTGAGGCAGTTCGACAATGCCAGTAATGCTGGCGCCGCCATCGACACTGGCGTTGTGCAGCATCTGCGGCGCTGGTAGCATCGCCTCGGATGTCACGAGTGCCAGCAACACACGCGAGAGGAATGTGACATTTCCAACCATGTACCGGCGCCAGAGGCGGCGTGGCTCACGAGAGAGCCGATAGATCCACTCAATGCCCAGCTGTCGGAAGAGGCGCGGTGCGCGCGGCACCGTATTCGAGAAGAAATCGAGAAGCGCACCGACCGCGAGCGAAACCGGCACATCCAGCGCAGTGATATGATCGGTAATCCACTGCTCTTGCAGGGGAACGCCCATAGCAACCAGCAACATATCAGGCTTGGCGGCGTTGATACGCGAGATGATCTCCTCGCTCTCCTCTGACGCGAAATATCCATGCTGGATGCCTGCGATACGCAGACCAGGGTAGCCTTCCTGCAGGCGCGCTGCTGCCCGCTCTGCAACACCAGGCCGCGCCCCCAGCAAGAAAACGGAGCGTCCCTCCTCTGCCGCGGCGCCACACAGCAGAGGAACGAGATCTGTGCCGTTGAGATTATGTTGGATGGGCAGGCGGAGCAGTCGCGACGCCAGCAACATCCCGCTGCCATCCGCTAGCACCAGATCCGCCGCACCCAGCGAGTTGCGATACTGCTCGTCGATGATAGCCATGTTGAAGCAATGCGCGTTGACGAAGAAAATGCGACTCTTGATCCTGCTACGCCAGAGGCCCTGAACCTTTTCCACCGCCTCAGCAGGCGTCATCTCATCGATGCCCAGACCGAGGAATGATACCCGTATCGACATTTCCCCGTCCTTCCCACCCCATGTACTTTCCGCTGTGGGCGCGCATGGTGAGCATGGCGCTGCGTGGTCGTGTATACGTCACGCTGTGAAGTATAGAAACTGCGGGTTGAGAGCCGGTGAAGTGGCGGGTTCAATGCGGTTGACGTTCACCAGGACGTGCGAGAAAAAAACAAGGGCCACACTCTCCTGCAGCGCAGCCTCTCTCGTCTACGAGACGGCTGTGCCGGTTAGCACGACGGGAATCGGCCCTCCCTGTATGACAGAGGCAAACCGCGCGGCAAACGCATCAAGTCCGAAGATCTCTTCGACGACACGTCGCCCGTTCCGTCCCATGTCCTCGGCGAGGTCGGGGTGGGCCAACAGATAGGCAATGGCGCGTCCCAGTTCCGCCGCGTCGCCCGGCCGCACGTAGAAGCCGGTTGCCAGGTGCCCAAGCCTCTCAGCCACCTCCGGCGCATCGACGAACCCCGGCCACCACTCACGCTCCACGCGCCCACGACCACCATTGCGCCGGTCACGCACTACATCCGTCTGGCCGCGCGTGGCCGAGACAATCACCGCCTTGCCCATCGCCATCGCTTCGAGGATGACCGTAATCCCCGCCTGATTGTCCACCTCGTGCAGCGGCACCACCACAAAGCGCGCGGCGGCGTAGAGCGCGCGCAACGGCGAATAGCTGTAGCTGTGCACCGTGACATGTGAGGGCAATTCTGGCGCGCCGGCGAAGGCGCTGTGATGTGACCACGCGCTCGCCGCCGCAATGCGCAGATCCACCGGCATCGTGCGCACCGCCTCTACCAGCGTCGTGTAATCGCGAAATTCCAGCCCGACAGCACAGATCATCGGCTGCTGCTCGCCCACCCCCACCACCCGCACTGCCTCGGCTTCATCCTCCGCATCAGCACGCCAGAATCGCTCATCTGTGAAGTACGGCAATCGCACCACGCGCTCGGCAGGCATGCGCAGCGTATCCTTTGCCACCGCTTCCTGCGCCGAGCTATGCACGATCAGCGTATTGACGTGGCTGCCCGCCCCGAGGCGAAAGAGCAAGCGCTTCTGCCATGTCGAGAGATAGTGTGTCAGCATGACGTGGCGCGTTTGCTTCGTGGAACCCTGCCACAGTGCCCGCAGCTTCAGCATCAGCGCGAAGGGCAGCCCTACGTTCTCGCCGTCCGTGTAGACCACGTCATATGCGTGGCTACGCCGGAACGCCTCCCACGCCAGGGCCAGCCGCGCGCCGCCGATACGCCTGAGCGCTCGCCCAATTCCGCTACGGTTGCCCTCATCGCGAAACATGAGATCGGCATCCAGTGCCGTTTGCAGCGCATAGTAATCGCGGCGAGGCTCCCTACCCTCGGCGATAGTCCGAGGCAGATCAGTAGACGGCTGTGCAGAGATAACAAGCAGAACGCGCTGTCCCACGCTCCGCTCACCCTGCGGCGCCTCCGAATCACACATGTGTGGCAGTGAAGGTACGCTCCGCGATGCCGTCATGGCAGCGTCTTCCGTGAGATCTGTATGGTACGTGGCCACGAGCTGGCGGCCGTGAAGGAACCACCTGGACATGCCGTGTCTGTTTGAGATGCTGTTACGAGCTTCGTCTGCTGTGGTCGGTGTGCTGTTCGCGGCTTTCTCGGTCCATGCACCAGCTGCGGCAGGCATGCCAGCGGCAACTCCGGCCGCAAACCCAATGTGCGACGCATGAGCCAGATATCGGCCACG
>DASVOW010000471.1:0-1715 GCA_036383155.1 Ktedonobacterales bacterium | reverse complement strand
GGTTTGCCGGTGATTGACTCATTTGCGGGGCATGCAGGATATTCCGGGGTCATGCTCGGCCTGCCGGGAACAAGCTATCACCTGGAATTCACGCATTATGAAGCGGGGAGCGATTGCCCAGCCCCATCAAATGATAACTTGCTAGTGTTTTATCTCTCTGAGAGAGAAGTGATGGATCGGATTGTAGAGAGGCTCAATGCTATGGGATACCCATCGGTGCCTCCTGAGAATCCGTATTGGAGGGCGGATCGCAGCGTAACGATACCAGATCCTGATGGTTGGCGTGTGGTCTTTATGCTGATCTCCCAAAACGGCCTGTGAAAAGCTTGCGCGCATCCTTGCCTTCCATGCAGCCTGCGCGCGCACATGCGACTCCGACCTTGCGGCTTCACGCTATAGTTTGTATAGTGTCGGGGGTGATCACCAGGCATAGCGTTGAAACAGGTTGTATACGTCCACATAGGAACAGGGCAACGAGGAGATTTCGTTAGATGAAAGTCGGCCTACAGGTTCCCAATTTCACGTATCCCAGTGGGCAGGAGCAGCTCGGTGCCGAGTTCGGGCGCATCGCCGAGCGAGCCGAGCGCGCTGGATTCTATAGCCTCTGGGTGATGGATCACTTCTTCCAGATCCAGGTGCAGGGGCCACCGGAGCATGAGATGTTGGAGGGTTGGTCGGCGCTGGCCTTCGCCGCCGGGCGCACCAGCCGCATCAAGCTAGGGACGCTGGTTACGGGCGTTACGTATCGCTATCCCGGCGTGCTGGTGAAGACCGCGACGACGCTCGACGTACTCTCAGGCGGGCGCGCGTATTTCGGTATCGGCGCGGCGTGGAACGAGCAGGAGCATCGTGGGCTAGGTGTGCCGTTCCCCTCGACGGCCGAGCGCTTCGAGCGGCTGGAAGAGACACTGCAGATCGCGCTGCAAATGTGGGCGGGCGACGAAAAGCCCTACCACGGCAAGCACTACCAACTCGAGCGCCCGCTGAACTCGCCGCAGTCCATACAGCGCCCGCATCCACCCATTATGATCGGCGGCACCGGCGAGCAGAAGACGCTGCGGATGGTGGCGCAATACGGCGACGCCTGCAATCTCTTCGCGCGCCTGGGTGATGACGAGCTCAAGCGTAAGCTCGACGTGCTGCGCGGCCATTGCGAGCGCCTGGGGCGCCCCTACGATCAGATCGAGAAGACATCGCTCAGTACATTGCGCTTCTCGCGCGATGGGCGCGACGGCACGCTGACATCGGCGGCAGCCGTTGACTACTTCGGCCACCTCGCCGCGCTGGGCTTCGATCAGGCGCTATTCAATACACCTGACGTTCTCGATCCCAATATGTACGAACAGCTTGCGACTGAGGTGTTCCCACAGGTCGAGAAGATCGCCGTCGCCGGGCGCTAAGTGACAGAGACAGAGAGACAGAGAGACATAATGGAGTTGAAGTTACGAGATGATGTGCGGCAGTTTGTCGAGCAGCCGCACTACGCGATACTGGCGACCATCGGCAGCGATGGCATGCCACAGCAGACGGTGCTCTGGTATGAGCTGCAGGGCGACGAGATCGTGATGAATACTGCGGCAGGTCGCGTCAAAGATCGCAATCTACGCCGCGATCCACGAGCCTCGGTCTGTGTGACCGCCGATGGTATGGCTGTCACGTTCACCGGCACCGTCACCCTGAACGACGAGCAGGATCGCGCGCTGGCAGATATTCAC
>DASVOW010000470.1:0-2317 GCA_036383155.1 Ktedonobacterales bacterium | reverse complement strand
ATCTTCTATTTCAGTCCCGGCCATGAGACGTATCCGGTGTATCACCAGCCGGAGATCCAGCGCGTGCTGGCGAACGGCGTGCGCTGGGCATATGACGGTGGGCGAGCGGCGCGCAGTCGCAAGCAGACGTATGGGACAGCCAGCTCTCCGAACTCCCCGATAGGCTGGTACGAGCACCTAACGCAGACGCCGCAGCAGGCAAGTGGCGCGGCTGATAATGGCTCGCGCGCATCGGGCAAGAAGGCGGCTGGTAGGGGCGGGAAGGGCGACAAGTGACGCATTGACAGAGGACGGCTGAGGGCATATGCTCTCCGCAAGCCCGCTTCGGCGCGGCGTGACCCACTGGCGGACGATCTTCCCGGCACGACGGCGTGCGTGGGAGGCGAAGAGGGAGCGGTCATCATGGCGGAGACGTCTATCCCAGGCACGGCGGGCCAACCTGTCGCCACGCCGGTGGCGAGCGGCGAAGAGCATCTGCCCGAGGCGTTGCGCACACCGACGAAGCCGGTCACCTTTGGCTTCACACTGATCATGACGCTGGCGAACCTGGCGCTGTGGCTGAGCATGAATCCCGTCTCCGCGCTGCTGCTGCCGCGCCAGGTCGAGGCGTTCGACATTCACACGGCGAATCCGACGCAGGCGGAATTGCTCAGGCAGAATAACGATCTGGCTCTTGTTCTGAGCGTCGGTGTCGCCGTGTCGATCTTTTCGAATGCGATTGGCGGGGCGCTCTCGGACCGCACGACGTCGCGATTTGGGCGGCGACGTCCGTGGCTGTTGCTGTGCGCGCTGCTCTCGGCGGGATCGCTGGCGCTGCTGGCGGTTGCACCGGCGGTCGCCGTGCTGGCCATTGGCTGGGCACTGTACCAACTCTTTGCCAATGGGGTACTGGCGGCGTTGGTCGCGGTTGTGCCTGATCGGGTGCCGGAGCGGCAGCGGGGCCTCATCTCGGCGTTTGTGGGGCTGACGAATCCGCTGGCGTCGGTGCTTGGTGTGGTGCTGATCGGCATTGTATTCGTGGGGCTCTTCCCGATTGACGCGACACGAACGGTGATGGGCTATGTCGTGCTGCTGGCAGTGTTGGTGGTGGTGATGGCGGTCTTCGTGCTGGTGCTACCGGACCCGGCACTGCCGAAGGGCACGATGCCAGCGTTCAAGCTGTGGCGCTTCGTCCGCAGCTTCTGGATCAACCCGAAGCAGTATCCCGATTTTGGCTGGGCGTGGCTGACGCGCTTCCTGGTGATTCTGGGGTATTCGACGGCAATTGGCAGTTTCCTGTACTTCTTCATCAAGGATGGCCTGCACTACGAACGCCTATTTCCTGGCCAAAAGCCGGATGCGGGAGTGGCGCTGGTGCAGATCGTGGCGGTGGCGTTTCTGCTGATCTCCAGTATCGTGGGCGGTATCCTGTCGGATCGCTTCCAGCGACGCAAACTATTTGTGATTGTCTCGACGGTGATCATTTCGCTGGCGCTGGTGATGCTCTCGTTTTACACGCTCTATCCACCTTCGCTGGTGTGGCCGCTGATTTTGGTAGCGGGGGCAATCGTCGGGTTTGGCTTCGGCGCGTATCTGGGGGTGGATTTGGCGCTGGTGACGCAGGTGTTGCCCTCGGCGCATGACCGGGGCAAGGATATGGGCGTCTTCAACATCGCCAATGCGCTGCCGAATGCGCTGGCGCCGATCCTTGGGGCGACGATCCTGAGCCTGACGGGGAATAACTATTCGATCATGTTCGCGGCGGCGGCGGTGCTCGTGCTGCTGGGGGCGATTCTGGTGCAGCCGATCAAGAGCGTGCGGTGAGTGGCACCGTCGGCGGTGGGAAGTCACCGATAGGCATAATAGGGGCGATGAGGCAGCCTTGCTCTGAGAAGAGTAAACCGATGGCGGTATGATAGACTGAGCGTGGGCAGCACATCACCTCAAGCAGGAGTGGTTACGTATGGCAACCATTGCGGAAGAACTTTCGTCTCTCGTAGCGCAACTGCCGCCACGTGAGCAGGAGCGTGTGCTCAATTTTGCGCGTGAGCTGGCCTCTCCACCAGTGTTCCCGCATACGCCACTGCCACAGGGAACTCCTCCCGATGCGTTGCTGCGCATCCGGGTCGATCCAGAAGTGGGTGAGGCGATGGCGCAAGCATTGGCTGAATGCGAGCAGATCGACGCGGATGAGTAATGCAACGCCCCAAGTGGGAAACGGTGTTTATCTGCTGGATACCAGCATCCTCGTGCTCTCATTGCGTGGCGATAGGTCTATCCGTACCCGCCTCGCATCTACGACGCATCTGTATATTGCCAGCATTGCACTTGGCGAGTT
>DASVOW010000469.1:0-2869 GCA_036383155.1 Ktedonobacterales bacterium | reverse complement strand
GACCCTTTAAGACTGACGAACAGCACTCTCACCATAGAGGAATGAAAACGTCAGGCAACACATACTCTCACCGAACACACCGCATGCGTCTCATCGCGCCGCAAACGACCATGACAGCAAGACAAAGCGGTGAGGGTAGCTACCTACGTCGAAGGAGACGTTAGATCAGATGGGCTGATCGTCCAGCCGCGCGATGTATGCGGGGTCGGCGTGGAATACCTGCGCATGCGCGAAGAGTTGCATCTCCGTAGAAAACAGCACCGAAAGCAAGCAATTGAAGGAGATGCTGGTGATTTTCAAAAGTCTTCGGCAGCTTTCCATCACCATCTTGCTATTAGAGGAGCATTTCAGACCAATTCAGTAAACTGCTCAGCAAAAATCTGATAGGTCTCTGCCGGACGTGAGGGATCATAGATCGAAAAGAGGATATGGCGGAAGCGCTGGGCATAGAGACCCAGTGGACGGAGATAGTCATAGAAGATGCTGGCTACGGTGCTGGGGTCGTTCCTGAAGACACCACAGCCCCAGGCGCCCAACACTAAGGCATCACATTGCCGGGAGGCGGCCAGGGCGAGGACTTTGCTGGCGCGCTCGGTGAGGACGAGCACGATGTGCTGGCGATTGGCAGGCTCATTGCGCAGCACGGCCCCAGCGTTAGGCGCGGGGCTGGTGATGATATCCACGACATAGGGCTGCGCCAACCAATGACCAGCATCATCGCGGAATACAGGACACGCTGGACTGTAGATCATGCGATCGGAATAGAGACAGGTGTCTTGGGCGCGATGAAAAGCATAGTATTCAGGGCACTGGCGCTGGCTGAGATAGAGGGCGGAACTGCGGGCGAGGCTCTCCTCCTGCGCTCGCGCTCCGCTCAAAAATCCACCGCCGGGGTTCTTGGCAGACGCGAAGTTCAAGACCCCGATCCGCTCATACTGCTGACTGGCGGCCAACCTCGCGCATCCCTGGAGGGTCGTTTCGTTCACGACGGCGAATGTGGTGGATTGCTGCCTGCCCGGCTGAGTCAGCACCTGCTGGCGCAGATGCACCAGGTCGTCGGGATTATAGAGTTGCGTGCCACTCAGACAGGCGGAAAGGAGCGCCGTGAGATCGACGGTGCGGCTATCAGGCGCGAAGTAGTGGCCCTGTTCGAGTGCATCCAGCGTTCCTCTAGCGATGGCTTTGGTATTCATCGTTCCTTTTCGCTTGTCTATTCGTCTCTATATCCTCACTCTGCGGGGCAACAGCGGCTTTACGTAACTGGCTACAACCTATCTCATAAAAATGTTTGACCTTCCCTGACTCGGCCTCGCATACGCCATGGATGGAGTGGAAAGGTGTGTATGAGAGGGCTTCTACGCCCATGCGAGGAGACGTCACCACGCCTGAATGGATGACCATACCCTCTATCTGCCCACCCTACTCCTTGCCAACAGGAGGATGCGGTGATGCGACAATCTCGTCAAGGTACCGAGTGAGTAGGGCAGCAGACCGTTCAAAGAACTCGTCTGCATACTCTACGGTCTCACGCTGGTCCGGTTCCGCGAGCTGCAACGCCTTCAGACGATTTATCTCCTCGTCTCGGATGCCGAGGATACGCGAGAGGTAGTCTGCCAATCCCCACTGGGTCCGATAACCAAACGGTACCTCGCGCGCTTTCCCCTGCTCTAACGGAACCAAGTTGACGTCATAGAAGCCTCCGCGATATTCCAGATAGAGGTCAACTCCCCACCGTTCGCCTCGGTAGACAATATCGCGGAATCCATCGCGGTGCACCGCCTTCCGCGGCAGCTCTCGGTCAGCTACGAACCCTCGTTCCGTGAGAAAGGCGAAATGCTGTTGCGCACTCGCATCAATAGCATCCCATGTGCGAGTCGGCATCGACTTACCTGCTTTCTCGTGCTCGGTTTCGAGTGCGCATCACTGCGCGGTTGAGAACATTCCGCCCGGTGTGGCAGTTCGCGGTGAGCGGCTCCAGCACCTTCCACCGCTCGTCCGTTATGTCCATGGCTGCTGCATCAGCGGGCGGATGCAGCATATCACGTATTTATGAGATGACTTGTAGCAAGTGCAAGTAGGTATTGTACACTCATCTCCGCATAGTTGCAGCGTTACAGAGCGGGATGTGCGTGTGGAGATGTCTGGCGAGCGCCATCGTGTATTATGCCCGCACGGCGAAGTAGACGGCGTCGGGATGCGGGACGACGATGGCGGCGGTAGATTGCTCCGGGACGAGCTGGTACGATTCGGTGAGGGTTACGCCGATAGCCTCCGGCACGCCGAGCAGACGGAAGACGCGCTCATGGTCGGCAAGCTCGGGGATGGCGGCGTAGCCCCAGCTATAACGCTTGCCCTGATCAGGCCTGAGCTTGAGGTCGCGACGCACCTGCTCGTTGACGTAGTCGGCCATGGCTTCGGCCATCTGCACACTCAAACCGTGCAAGAAGTAGGCTTCGGTGTATTCACCTGCCGCCTGCATGCGCTCGGTTTCCTGCGAAGCGCGGTCGCCCATCGTCACCACCTGGAAGCCCACGACGGTTGGCTGGCCCTCTGACGTGGCGAAGTAGTCGGCAAGGCAGAGGCGCTCGCCCTCCGGCTGGCGGGGGAAACTGAAGGTTTCCAGCACGCGGGTGTGATCGTTGGGATCGAGTATCAGCAAGTCGTCGCCCTCAGCACGGCAGGGGAAATAGCCATATACAGAGTGAGGATGGAGGTAGCGACGCAGGCGCGCTTCGCGCAGCATGCGCTCCAGACGCGGCTCGAACTGCTCTTTCACCAGCCGGGTGTATTCGTCGCCGTGGGCTACGCCGCCCCAGCGGCCACGGTAGAGCGCATTGAGGTCTAGATAAGCTGCAACGTCTTCTACGGC
>DASVOW010000468.1:0-3738 GCA_036383155.1 Ktedonobacterales bacterium | reverse complement strand
CGTACATCTGGCGCTGAGACGTTCGACGCGCTCAGGGCGGATGTCCATCTGCTGGGCGGGCTGGTGGGTGAGATTTTGCGCGAGCAGGCCGGGTCAGATCTGTTTGATTCGGTGGAATTCGTGCGCACGGCGGCTATCGCTCTGCGCTCGCGCACGCTGACCGAAGCCGAGCGGTATGAAGAGGAGCGCCGTCTTGAAGCATGGGCGCAGGAGCAGTCCACCGAGCAACTGTTGCAGTTCGTGCGCGCCTTTAGCACCTACTTTCACATGATCAATGTGGCCGAGCAGCATCATCGCGTGCGCACGTTGCGCGAGCGCGAACAGGGCGGAGCTCCTGTTCGCGAATCGATTGCCGCCGCGCTTGCCATGTTGCACGATGAGCGTGTGTCAGGTGATGCATTGCGCGCCTGCCTGGAGCGGCTGCACGTCCATCCAGTCTTCACCGCGCACCCGTCTGAGGCGCGCCGTCGCACGGTGTTGCATCATTTGGAGCGCGCCGATGCTGAGCTGGCCCACCTGGACGATCCGCGTGCGACGTCACGGGCGCGCGCGGCCCTGCTCGACGATCTCCGTGAGCGTATCACGCTTGTCTGGCAGACTGCCGAGGCGCGGACCGAGCGTCCCACTGTGCTCGACGAGGTGCAGAGCACGCTGTATATCCTGGCCGGCACGGTCTATGACGTCGTTCCCCTGATCTGTGACAGCCTGGAAGATGCGCTCGACGAGCGTGCTCCCGAGGCGCTCTCCGATTCTCTGCGCGCGTCTTTGATCGAGACGCCGAGCTTCCTCCGGGTAGGGACGTGGGTTGGCGGCGACCGCGACGGCAATCCCGCCGTGACCGCAGATGTGACGCGCGCCGCAGCGCGACTGGCGCGATCCGTCCTGTTGCGGTGCTATCGCGAGGAAGTGCAGGCGCTAGGGCGCGAGTTGAGCGTGTCGGCGCGGCTGGCGGGTGCGTCGCCGCAGTTGCTTGCCTCTATCGGGCGCGACCTTGCCGAGCTGGGCGTGCAACCTGTGAGGCAGTGGGCTGACGAGCCGTACCGCCGCAAGTGCGGTCTGATTGCCGAGCGCCTGAGCCGCACCGAGGCCAATGACGTTGGAGCCTATAGCGGACCCGATGCCCTACTTGCCGACTTGCGCTTGATCGATGCGAGTCTGGAGGCGCATGGCGGGCGACGCATCGCGGCTGGTTCGTTGCGCGACCTGCGGCGGCGAGTTGCGGTCTTTGGCTTTCACCTCGCGGAGCTGGAGCTGCGCCAGCACGCCGACCGTCACAGTGCAGCCGTCGCCGAGCTCTTGAGCCTCGCGGGCGATGGCGGCTACATTGCGCTCAATGAGGAGGCGCGGCTGGCGCTGCTCTCCGCACGCCTCGCTGGTCCGCCGCTCGCCTTCCCATGGGACAGCCTTTCGCAGCAGACGCGCGAGACGCTGGACTCCTTCAATGCGATGGCTGACATTCAGCGCGTTCACGGTGCGGAAGCGTGCCACACCTACATCATCTCGATGACGCGCGCCCCCAGTGACATTCTGAGTGTGCTTTTTCTGGCGCGTGAAGCTGGTCTGGTCTCCTGGTCTGCTGAGGTAGGCCCGACCAGTAGACTCGACATCGTACCGCTCTTCGAGCGTATCGAAGAACTGCGCGCCTGTGGCGACATTCTAGGTCGCGTGCTCCAGGTCCCTGTCTATCGCGCCGCTGTTGCCTCCAGAGGCGATCAGCAACAGGTCATGGTCGGCTATTCCGATAGCAATAAAGATGGCGGCTACGTCTCCGGCACCTGGGAGACGCACCGTGCTCAGGTGCCGCTGGCGCAGGCGGCAGCGGAGGCGGGCGTCGAGTTGCGGCTGTTTCATGGGCGAGGTGGCGCGGTCGGGCGAGGTGGTGGCTCGATGGGCCGGGCGATACTGGCACGGCCACGCGCCGTCTCTACGCCGGACCTCAAGGTCACCGAGCAAGGTGAGGTGGTCTTTGCCCGTTACGGGCATCCCGCCATTGCCGAACGCCACTTCGAGCAGATCGTGTCGCATCTGCTGCTCTCCACGCTCGAGAGCGCCGACGCCGATCCTCCGACTGCCTGGATTGAGATGATGGAGCGGCTCGCTTCCAATTCTCGCGCCCATTATGAGGCATTGGTGAAGCGCTCGCCTGTTTTCCTCTCGTTTTTCCGTCAGGCGACGCCTTTTCCAGAGTTGGGAACGCTCAATCTAGCGTCGCGCCCAGTGAGTCGCGTTGCGGGAGAGAGGGGTGCGATTTCGTTCGATGATCTGCGAGCTATTCCATGGGTCTTTAGCTGGACGCAGGTGCGCGCGAATCTCCCGGGGTGGTTCGGTCTGGGTAGCGCTTTCACCGCGGCCATCGATGCGGGTGAATTGGAGCACTTGCAGGCGATGTATAGTGGCTGGGGCTTCTTCGCGATGATGCTCGACAACGCGCAGCTGAGCCTTGGTACGTCCGATATGTTTGCCTTCCGCCGCTATATGTCGCTTGTCGCCGAGGGCGACGAGTGCAACGACATGTTCGATGCGATCCAGACGGAGTATGAAGCGAGCGTCGCCGCCGTCTTGAGGGTCACACAGCAGAGCGAGCTCTTGGAGCGATCCTCCGTTTTGGCACGCTCGATTAGGCTGCGTAATCCTTACGTAGACGCGTTGCACATTGCACAGATCGCGCTGCTGCGCCGCTATCGCTCCTTACCGGACGACGCCCCTGTGGAGATGCGCGCCGCCCTTCTCGACGCCATCCACCACAGCATCAACGGCATCGCGGCCGGAGTGCAGCGCACCGGCTGATTGTGTTGTGCAGATTGCACAGTTCCCCAAGAGCCCTTGACACGGCTCCAAATTGCATGTCATTATTTCCTGAAGACAACGAAATAGAACTTGATGGTCCGCGTTGACTGAGAGTAGTAGGCGGCAGGCATCCGACAGCGACCCAGGACAGAGTGAGAGCCTGAGATGGATTTGCGCCGCACGAACGAGCTCAGAAGCGGTCAGCCGAAGAAAGCGCCCGATGCAGTGAGGCATCCGTCGGAGGCGCAAGTAGGCTGGGTGAGCGTCCACACACCGAACGGGCATGCTTGAGAGGTCATCTTCGCTTCGGCACTTTGGTGCGAGGCTGAGGGTGGCAATCAGGGTGGCACCGCGGAGGTACTATGAGCCTTCGTCCCTGCGCTGTAGAGAACAGCGCGGGACGAAGGCTTTTTCGTTGTCTGTTTTTCCAATGCGCTCCACCTGCCATGAGGGCCCTCCAGGCATGAGCGCACATCGACATGGCGGATCAATTCGCACGCCTACACTATGGCGTGGCCGCCTCATACGCGCACGCCGGGCAGCCAGTATGGACTGCCTAGGAGGGTTCTATGGCCACAACATCGTCTGAGATTACCATGCCTCACACGACACCAGACACCGCGTCGCCCATTCCGCCGGCGACGCTCACAGCGGCGCTGCAAAAGATGGAGCAGACCGAGGTAGAGCAGGGGCACGCCATCGCGCTCGCCTTCTCCGGTGGCCTCGACTCGTCGCTCTGTGTTGTGCTGGCGCGCGAGAAATATCACGCCAGCGCGCTCCATGCCATTACGGTCGACGTCGGCCAGGGCGAGGATGAGATTGCATTGAGCTTTGAGAAAGCCGCCAAGCTCGGTATCACGCCGATCATGCTCGACGCCCGAGAAGAGTTCGCCAACGAGTGGCTTACCAAAGCAATCAAGGCCAACTCCGATTACGGCGGTTACCCTGTCT
>DASVOW010000467.1:0-5821 GCA_036383155.1 Ktedonobacterales bacterium | reverse complement strand
GGCGACGCGCGAGGCGAAGAATGCGCCTGCGATAGCGCAGAGCGCACCGCCCACCGTGATGAGCAGCATGATGCCACCCACCTGATAAATGTATCCCGTGTCGTTCTTGACCACGCCATTGTCGATGATATCCGCCATCAGCGTCGGCAAATACAAATTCGCGAGTGATTGTAAGAACGCGAGCACCAGCACGACGGCGACAGCGCCGCGATACGGCTTGAGGTTGCGGAGAAGACGGAGCATGTGCGTGTCACTCCATTCGTTGACGTGGATCCAGGCGATTGGCCGAGCATTCGCCAGTGGGTGAAATACCCCGGAAGAAGATCCGGCTGATATACTCGGCGACGACGTTGCCCGGCAACTGTTCCTCGGCGATAAGCTGCTTATACGCAAAGGGAGAGAGCATACTCCAGAACAGACTCACCATGACGGATGTTGGAATGTCGCGGTCGAACTCGCCGGTCGCCTTGCCTTCCTCCAGCAGAGCCGTGACGCGTCTTCTTGGCTCTGCCCAGAGCTCACCCATAATCCGCCGGCGCTCTTCCATGTGCTTGTGAAACTCGGGACTGCTGAGAAGCGTGCCCATGAGCCGGAAGTGCTGGTGATCCATATTGCTATAGAGCGCTCGGATAACGGCATCCAGCTTTTCGCGCGGCGTTCCCTCTGATGAAAAGATCGTCTCCAGCGTCTCCAGCACCTTGAGCATCCCTCGCTGGAAGAGAGCCGCAACGATCTCTTCCTTACTGCCAAAGTGCTGATAGACTGTGCCCTTGGAGATGCCGACGCGTGCCGCGATGTCATCGATAGACGTGTCATGGTAGCCGCACTCGAGCAACAGCTCATTGGCCTCCTGCAGAATCAACTGCTCGCGTTCGTTACGCTGCCGCTCTTTGAGAGACGGTTGGCGAGGCTCTACTGCCATCGCTCTTCCCTCCTGATGCGCTGACCTACTGCGTCACCTCTACATACATACCCTCCAGACGAAACATGGACGATTATAACATACTTTGACTCACTGGTCAATTTTTTGACATCATGGTTTCCGCCGGTGAGGATAGGCATCGTAGTTAGGAGGCAAACTGTGCTGCCACGATCGGCGAACGTGCGCGGTACCTGGGTTCAACTTAGACGAACCCTTGCCCGACCATTCGAGCCTGACGCGCATCCGTGCCTGCTGCCGTCCGCTAATGCCGCCAGATTGAGTGCGGCTAATGGGGCGATATCCCCAGGCATGCCATCATGTTCATGAGGATCAGACCCGTTACGTCATGAATGGACTAGCGTTAAATTAGCAGGAGCCGCCAAATGACGCCAAAAGGGGCGGCGGGTGGTAACAGGAAGTAAATATGGGGGAATGGGTAGAGATATGAACCAGGTCAGGGGTAGGACGTCGGTCGAAGGCGTGATCGGCGGCGAGGCCCCACCTCCCCGGTTGGATTCCCAGCGGGAGGCCTGGCTGCGGTTCAAAGCGTGGACCTCCTCACCTTCCGGTCGGATCTGGGTGGACGCCGCCCAGATCTGGCTGTTTACCCGCGTAGTCTTTCTGTTACTTACGTATCTCGTGCCGGCGCTGCTCACCAGAGGAAGTCGCATCCTCCCGGTCAGCGATGCTTTGCATCGGTGGGTCACCTTGGACGCAGGCTTCTACGTCTCAATCGCCCAGAACGGCTACGATGCCGCCTGGCGCTCGAACTTCTGGCCGCTCTTCCCGCTCCTGGGGCACGTGCTCGCGCCGATCTTCGGTGGCAACTACGACCTCTCGCTCCTGGCTGTCTCCAATCTCGCCTTCTTCGGCGCGCTTGTCGCACTCCGCTACATCGCGGAGCGTGAGCTGGGTCCCGAGGCAGCGTATCGCAGCGCGCTCTACCTGGCTGTGTTTCCGACCGCCTTTTTCACGTTCGCCCCGTACACCGAATCGCTCTTCCTCTGCCTTGCCATAACGTCCTTCGCCCTCATCCGCAATCACAATTGGTGGCTTGCCGGCCTCCTCGGCGGGCTATCCGTCGCCACGCGGTCGTCGGGGGTGCTGCTGCTGGCCCCCTTCACGGTCGAGTTCTATCTGACCTGGCGCGCGGGCAAGGCTCGGTGGTATCAGGCGCTGGCGAGCCTATTGATTGTGGCCGGCGTCGGGGCCTACAGCCTGTATCTCACCATGCGCTTCCACGATCCCCTTGCATTCTCGCATGCCAAGAATGCTGACTGGCGCCAGACTCTCACCTTGCCATGGCAGATCCCCGGGCAGATCCTTCGCGGCATAAGCCAGCTTGGCACCTCCAGCCAACTCAGGGCCTTGCACTTCGCCCTTAACCTCACGATCACCCTCGCTTTTATCGCGTTGGTCGTGGTGATGTGGCGGAAACTGCCGTTCACCTACACGGCATACTCGTTGGCGTTCTTCCTCTACGTGCTCCTCTTCACGGGCGGCGACCCCACACTCGCCGTTGGCGGCAATGGGCGCTACATGCTGATGCTCTTCCCCGCGTTTATGGTGCTGGGCGCGTGGGGCGCGCGCAAATGGCTCAATAGCGCATTGTTGATCGGGATGCTCCCGCTGCTCGCCATTCTGTGCGCGCACTACCTGCTCCACCTCGCGGTAAGTTGATGTCGAACACCCGTGCGACTCGACGCGAGAACGGACCTCACACCTCCCACGGAGTAAGATACACTCCACGAACTACTGAGGCTGTGTGGTAAGGCCGCCTCGCAATGGAAGCAGGAGAGGACAGTCCGCAGCAACCCCCTACCACGCAAGAGTATCCATGCTAGCCGCCTGTTACGCCACCAGCAGGCACTCGGCGCGCATGCCGCGATACGCCTCTGGCCAGTCCACGTTGAGGCGCTGCCAGGCCAGCCCGATCAGGCAGACGAAAGCGAGGAAGGTCAAGCCGGCAACCGTCTGGGGCAGCCGCTCATAGTCACGCGCCAAGCGTCGAAAGCGGGCCATCCAGGCAAAGCTGCGTTCGACCACCCACCGGCGGGGCAGCAAGACGAAGCCGCGTTTGGTCCCTGGGCCTCCTCCAGCTTGACCATTGCCAACTGGATGCCACGCGTAGCGGCTGCTGCAGCCGCATCTCGATGCCTTGGAAGACGCTCAGTTGGCCCACTGCGCCCTGCTCCAACAGCAGCGCACCCGCGTGCGCTCAACAACCCTGTTCCATTGGTGGCCCAAGCGTATCAAAAAGCGCCAGGGACCCAGACGGAATTAGTATCAGTGTCTAGTTGTAGTCGCTGGCCGACGTCCTCCCGGCACGTTTGTACCGAGGGAGGAGACTCGAAGAGCTTGTCTTGTATTGCCAGTACTTCCTGACCCGCACCTATCAAACTCGCTGGAGAAGTGCCGATCAGTTCATTTCCTTCTCGGATAGTAACAGGACCAGACGCTCTGCTGAATCAATGGACCGTCCAAAATCGTGCTACTCTGAGACCGATTTTGGGCTGTAAGACTTTGCTCTCGTAGCGTTACTGGCAGGCCAATGTCGCGTCTAAAAAGTCGGATGTGAGCGTTAGTTCAGCCACATGCTTTCGTAATCGAGAGTTCTGATTGGAGAACACCCAGTAGGGAATAGTGGCATCTTAGGTTGTGACCTAGCATATCTGTCGACAGGATGACGTTACAATGTCTACTAGGAAGAGTCAGTTGACCATACACGCAGACACTGCCTTGCTAACCCCATCGACAGGTGCGCGTCCCCCCGTACACAGTGAAGCCAGATCCGCTGAGCCAATGGCGTTAGACGCGCAAATTGCGTGGTCGGAGCCTCACCTTTTATATTGGCCGCTCAAGCGTCTCTGTGACATCGTCACTGCAATGATAGCTCTGCTCTTCCTGAGTGTACTCTTGATCCCCGTAGCTCTTCTGCTCTTCGCGGAAGACGGAGGCCCCCCGCTCTATCGCGGCGAGGCGATCGGCTTCAACGGCCGCCTCTTCAAGGTATTCAAGATCCGCACGATGCGGCGGGATGCTGATGTCTATTTTGACAAGCACCCCGAACTCAAGGCTGAGTTTTGGAAAATTACAAGCTGGTAAATGACCCGAGAGTTCTCCGGGTAGGGCACTTCTTACGTAAGACGAGCCTAGATGAACTGCCACAAGCCATCAATGTTCTGCTGGGGGACATGAGTTGGGTTGGTCCGCGCTATGTGAAACTGGCAGAACTCGAGCGCTATGGCTCCTTCGCCTGGGTACGCCTTTGCATGCGGCCTGGCGTCACCGGCCTTTGGCAAATTAGTGGCCGCTCCAATTTGCCCTATCCCTTACGGACAGTGTATGATCGCACGTACTACTACACTCGCTCGCTGTGGACTGACTTCAAGATCTTCTGGCTCACTATCCCTTCGGTCTTGAAGCGCGATGGAGCCGTTTAGCCTGGGACAGCTAGAGATCACGAGGATGCGGGGGCTGAAGTGCAGAGCGAGGTCAAGTGCGATCAGATGAGCAGGGTACAGACACGTCCCGTGCCATTCACTACTCCAGAGCAGCGCGGGCAGACGAAAGATCGGGTCGCCTCAGATCATTTGCGTATATTGTTTGTTACCTGTACTCCGTCCGACCTGCGAACACAAGAACGGCTCAGGCTGTTGTCGAGGAGCCTCCGCGAGGATGGCCATGCTATCCTCGCCTGTGTTCCCAGGGGCACGCTGAGTCCGGAGGATGCGGCAGAGGCAGATGGTGCCGGTGTGGAGTATATCTTCCTGCGGCAGCATGCTGGCGCATTTACATCCGCACTGGGCAGTTGGGCGACCCTTCTGAAACGCTTTCGCCCAAACCTCGTTCATTTGAGCGCGGATCTTCCTCCATCATTCGCTCTACGCCTGGCAACCATAACACAATTGAGAGCGCGTCGGCGGATACCTGTGCTCGTCGAGATCGACGCGCGGATCGCACGCATGATGACGGACGCATCAACAGCGAGCGGGTGGAACGCTGAAACACGGCAGCGGACCACACTCTACCGAAAGCGCGCGACACAGCTTCTTTGCTCGGACGATCAAACGCTTCTATGGTGCACGAAGATGCTCGATATCCCTGCCTTTCGTCTGTCACTGACCAAGCATGGGAGCTTGACTGTCGGCGAAGGACAGGGGCAACCGAAAGTGCTGGTGACCGAGCAACAGAAGTCCTCCTCGCAGCCCGATGTAGCTGCCCTGGTAGAGCTTCTCCTCCCCCTGCTTCTCGGTAGCGACCCGCTCCAGATCATCGTGCCCGTAAGCATGCGTCGCCATCTAGAGCGATCGCTCGCCAATGCGTCGAGTGAGGTTCGCGGCAGACTGGCATATACGAAGAGTTTTGCCGATTGGCTCTCCTACCTTGGCGATAGCAGAGCAGTCCTTGGGGTAATCAACGATCCTGTCTCAGGGAGAGCGATCGGCGCGGCGCGAGCATGCGGCGTACCCGTAATCCTGGTGATGCCTCATGGGAGCGCGCAGCCACCCGTGCATGTAGACACCACCAATGGTATCGACGGTATCCTTTTTGTTCACAAAGGCCACCCTCAGGAGTTGATCGGAGCTTTGCGGTTCATCGAGGCGAACCGTCACGCAATCATGTGGCCTGAGCACCCGAGCGCGTCGCTGCGTGATATTGAGGCGGAAGTCGAGCATTTGCGCCGTATCTACGAGGGCGTCCACCTGCGCGAGAGGAAGCAATGACTGAAGGTGGATATGAATTGACCCGAAGCCGTGGTAGGAAGCATTCCTAGTGGGGTTACCTGTCAATCCGCACTCCGTTGTGCAGTAAGGTGCAAGGTGTGCGTGCAAGCGGAGTTGTGGCGACCAATACCACATGATTTGCGAGTTGGCACACCTTTTTGGTCATGAGTCA
>DASVOW010000466.1:0-2955 GCA_036383155.1 Ktedonobacterales bacterium | reverse complement strand
CTAAGGCAGCGCCCGAGAGCCATACGAGGGCATGCTGTAAGCTGGCGCGTGCCCTCCAGAGGAGGAGAGCGAGCACTAGCGGTATCAGGATACCTGGGACAATGCTCGTCGACAGTGTGAGTAGCGTAAGAGCCAGGTACTGGTTCATTCTTTCCCCTTCATGGTTTATCCTCCACCGATCTTCGTGCCACTGTCAGTAGTGCTGCGATGCTGGCCGTGAGCCATATCGGCCAGCCGCTCAGGTCACTGATGTGGACGTGTGCGAGCCATCGCCGGCGTGGTAGGTTAACCCAGTGCGCAGCGCTGGAGTGTCCAGATATTGTCCAGACGCGTGAGGGTCCAGATTGTTTCGGGTGAATCCGGCCGGGCGGGCGTCAACCATTGCTGCAAGAATAACTGGCCGGGAGCAACTGAGGTGAGCTGTCGCCACCCTGTATCACCGGGCTTCCAGGCGTAGTATGCGGTGTCGCTCTGAATGAAGGTGACAGGGTTCTGATTGGCTTGATTTGTCGTGAGGCGTGAGACCTGCGCGACCATCGAGCCATCGGCAACTTGCCCTACGTTAGCGGCTACAACCTGATGATTGCCTGGGATGCCTGATATGGGAGCGGGCGTCCACGTGTTTCCTCCATCGCGACTCGCAAAGATGTGGTCCGGGGCTAACGTTGACATGTTCAACGGCTGGGCTTGCTGCTCAGCCGTCTCTGATTCATCGACGTAATAGACCAGTGGGCGGTCATCTTGCCCAAGCGCTGCGGCGGCGAGATGTGTGGAGGCGGTACCATTACGTGAGCGCGATCCCTTCACGTCTGGGAATGCGGTGACCATAGCCCAATGCTTTCCCTGGTCGTCACTTCGCCAGAGGAGGCGCGTCACTCTGGTTGCGTTTTGAAAGGGTATGCTTGCTCCGATGGTCAGCACGAAGAGTGTCGAACCTGTGCGCGTTGCCACGCCTTCGATGATGCTCTGTTTGTTTGCGACGATTGCATCATCTGCGTAGGCCCAAGTGACACCACTGTCTGCACTCATCATGAGACGGTAGCCTGAAAAGGCACCATTGTCTGAGCGTAGCGCCGCGAACAGATGAGTACCTTGAGCTAAGAACATTGATCTAGATAGGCTCGTCGATGCTGATGGTCCAACGAATCCGACGACGGAAAGTGATGTGCCGGTGGGGAGTTCGAGGCGCTGCCAGCGCTGGCCACCGTCTCTGCTGATGTATTGAAGCTCGCAGAAGTCTCCTGAGGGGCACGTGGAGTTGCCGCGCATGAGCTGATAGGTGAGCACGACGACTCGCGAGTCGAGCGGACTGGGGGAGACGATGACGCTTGGGTGATCGCTCGGCGCGAGGTCGCGTGTGGGTATGGAAAGCATTTGCCATGCGGCGCCGCTGTTATCGGAGCGCTCCACCTTCTGAACGATGAGCTGGTAGCGGTACATGATACGCGGATCAACTTGAGAGACGGCGTAGATCATATAGGGCGTGTGTGCGTCACCCTGTAGCTGCGCTGACTGCTGCCAGTGGGCACGCGCGCCCAGATAGTGGATGGGTGTCGGCGTGGCTACAGCAACAGTGGAGACCGGTACCCATGTTCCAGTGCCCTTCGGGCCTACTGCTTGGAACACCAGCGCAAAGAGCGAGACGAGGGTGATGACTGCGGCGATGGCGGTCAGACGAGGCACCCAGGTGGGCAGGCGTATGCCGGTGGGAGGCTCCTGGCCGTGCTTTGATCGCGCGGATGGCAGAGTTTCTGACTCCTGTGACGTGAGCAGGCGCATGCTGTTGCCTACATGTGGCTGTTGCTCGATACGGCTCGCGATCTCATTGAAGGTTATGGGTTGGAATGGCGATGCGCCAGGGCTGTAGATATGACGCACTATCGTCTCGACGTGGTCGAGGTCCGCACGCTGGCTGCGACATGAGGCGCAGGTGTCGATGTGTTCCTCGACGGCTGTGGTCGTGGCGGGGGCGAGCGCTCCGGTGTGTAGCAGGGGGATCTGTAGCGCGATGGCGTCGCATTCCGGACGAGGAGCTGAGGTGGGTGAGTCTGAACGCGTGTTCATCGGCGATCCTCCTGCTGGCCCGGATTTTGAGCAAGGTAGACTGTTCGGAGTAGCTGTTTGGCGCGAGTTAGGCGTTTCTTGGCCGCGTCATGGGAGATGCCGACGATGGTGGCGATCTCGACTGTGGTAAAGCCGTGGACGACGCTCAGGAGGACGCATGCGACCGCCTCGGGAGGGAGCTCTGCGAGCGCCTGCTGAATGGCGTGAGCTTCGGCTACCTGTTCCTCAAACCGGCCTAGCTCCGCCGGTGTCTGCTGTGGCACACTGGTCGCGTCGAGTGATTGCCAGGTGATGCGCTGGGTGTGACGCAGGTGCGAGACGGCACGGCAGTACGCGGTGTGGAAGAGCCAGCGGCGTCTACCTTCATCGTCGTCTGCTGCGGCGGGCGAGAATGGAGGCGCCGAGCGCTGAACCGCACGCCACGCATCGCAGTAGACATCTTGCGTGAGGTCGCGGGCCTGCTCGGCGTCACGCACGAAGCCAAGCAGGAAGGCATAAAGTGCCGCCTGATGGCGAGTCAGCGCATCAGCGAATAACGCGGGCGCAGAGATGCCAGGTGCGGGTGCCTCGCGCATGTGGTTCCTTTCTCACTTTGCCCATGCCTGTAGAATCTGCGTCTGCATGCATGTCTTCAGAGACGCCTGTATGGATCACCGCACAACTCGATGTTGCGGGGACATCCTTGCGGGCACTACAGCAAAAGTGCTGACGATGGCTGCGTTGATGATGGCTGCGTTTATGTAACGAGTTTCGTTGAGGCCCATCACATGCATAAGTTTGGGCAGCCGGAGATGCTGCAGTATGGCGCAGTCTGGTAGTAATTCCGCGGTGTGGCCAGGTGGCCGATGATTTCGAGCAGGCGGGGTTGGCTCTGGTACTCTCTATGCGGCT
>DASVOW010000465.1:0-3025 GCA_036383155.1 Ktedonobacterales bacterium | reverse complement strand
CCATTACGTCTCCCCTCGTTTTCAGTCCCTCAGGCTACGCGAGATACACCTGCCAGAATAAAGAAATCGCCGGCTCTCCTATGCGGGTGACACTGCACTCGCATGGGAAAGCCGGCGTGATCGTAGCACGTCCTGGCCGGTTCTGTATGTCTTACTCTGGTGACTACTCGGTCTGTCCCAGTGCCTTCATGACATCTTTTGGGCTGCCGAACCGGTCGGCGGGTAGCTGGCGAATCTTGTCAACGATCTCAGGAGACGCTTTGTTATCCTGAGCTCGCTGCACCAGATCGTTCTTCGATGCTGGGTAATTCGTGCCTTTCAGATGCTTCTGGAGCTGGATCGGAGAGATGCGCTTGCCGCTGCCGCCTGCTCCGCTGCTCTGTTGTGGCATGTTGTGTACCTCCAGATGATAGGTATTGGTTAGGTGTCGGCATCTTCGTCCGACCACCAACCCAGCCGCAAGATACAGGCCAGCGAGTATGCCACCGATACATAGATGTGCTTCGAAATTATGGAAGCATGTAAAATTTCAGATGTCTTGCTCAATTCACAACGTAGGAATGCGCTCCAGCACGGGCAGCAAGATATGCTCCGCATCCGCCCGCGTGCCACTGCCAAACGCTGCGCGCAGCGTCTCGCTCCCGACAACGCGGATGCGTCGCTGGTATTGCTCATAGACGCCGAGATCACTTGGTCGTTGCCCGGTCGCCTCGGTCCAGGTGAGCAAGGGAGCCATGCCAATCGGCGGATGGGAAAAGCTGACGAGCACGTCCATCTCCCACTTCTCCGGCTTGGGAATGTCGATCAGCACATCATGCGGCGCGACCGATCCTGGTAGCGCTGCGTCGAGTGCCGCCGCCAGCGCGATCTCCACGCGCCTGCGTTTCGCCTGATCCCAAAAGAGCGCGTCAAGCTGGCTAAAGAGCCGGCCCGCACGCGCACTCACCTCCATCAGCACCTTATATGGGCGGCGCATGCGCAAGGCCGTCACCAGGTCGCGCGTCCCCAGGGGCATGCGCGGCTCAGTCAGCAGCGACAGCAGCGAGGCATCGTCATGGCCGGAGAGATCGTGTGGCGCCAGTTCCTTCGATTCCAAGGCATCCTGCACAGCGCGCAACAGCATTGCCATCATGGCGCGATTGGTATGGTGCCAGTAGACGTTATCAAACATCTCCTGTCGCGCATGCAGCAGCGAGTTGAGCGGGCTGATCCCCTTATCGTTCACGCCGAGTCGCGGTCCGGCGCTCCCCTGCAGCACACACAGCGATCCAAGCAGCCGTGTCACGTCCACGCCACCATAGGGAACGTTGCAGCCACGCGCATCGCGCGGGAGATAGTCGAGCTTATCCACATCGAGCGGCCCACTCAGTAGGCGGATCAACAGTGCGTCGCTCTCCGGTAGCGCATGGCCGCGCGGCGGGTCGACGAGATTGGCAACGCGGGCAGGATCGATCCCATGACGGCGCAGCACCTCGGCGATGCTGCCCTCCTCGATCAACTGGCGCCCAATGCGCTCGTGCGGCACGATAGGATAGCCAAGCTCCTCGATAGCATGTGAGAAAGGATAGTGGCCGACATCATGCAGCAGCGCGGCGGCGAGCAGCGTGCGCAGATCGATGGGGTCTGCGCTAATTGGCTCCCGGCGTGAGCGCAGCGATCGCAGGGCGAGCAGCATCAGATAATAGACGCCCAGGCTATGCTCGAAGCGCGTATGCGTCGCTCCCGGCCAGACGCGATAGACGAAGCCAAGCTGCTTGACGCCCTGCAATCGCACGAACTCCGGTGTGGCGATCAAGTCGAGTTCGAGCGCCCCCAGCGGGATCAAATCATACAAGCTATCACGGATGGCGCTGACCGGCGTGCTGTCAGGCAGCATCGGCTCCCCGGCGGGGATCGCATCCCACAGCGTCGCGCGTGCGGCGATGCCCGCCGCGCTTGGCTCAGGTGCGGCCTCAGGCGTTGGGGTCTCCCCGCCGTCTCCAGCCGCTTTGTTTGCGGTGTAGGTGTGCCGCCCTTTGTCGGACGTGTGTGGTGCAGTCATAATGCCCGCATTGTACGTCATATGCGCTTCATTTCCCAAGCGTGTCATCCTCCTCTACACTATTCTTTCGCACCCGGCGCAACGCGGAATATACTGTGCAGTGACACGCTTGGGCTGCCCAGCGCCACTCAGTCCGGCAGATGTGTCTCCACGATTGTCCGGCCCTGAGCGATCACGTCGCCGAGCATGGTAAGTGCGGCTACCGGGCCATCCGCTCCTTGTGGCAGCCTCGCATAGATCGTGGCGACATGCCCATCGAAGTCGTCAATCGTCAGTGGGAGATGAGCGGCAAGAGCAACTACGCCTTTCTCGTTCATCACCCACCGTTCGTTTAGCGCGCATAGCGACTGTGCCAGGCAGGTGATCGCCCGAAAACAGCACCCGGCCGTATAGTTGCTGTCTCCGCGCGGCAATCCATGCAACCCAACGTTATACAAGAACTCAGCCCCATAGAGAAAATCAGTCGCCATGCGCTGACGCAGGCGCGGCGGATAGGGTTGCAGGCGTCCTTTCAGGGCGGCGATGTGCCCATTCGGATCCCGCAGTGGGTGGCAGAGCGCGATCTCGGCAGCGTATATCGTGCTAATGAAAGCGTGTGGATGCCCCCAATGATAAAAACTCTCAAAGTGTCCCCGTGGCACCTCGTCGACGATGTGCGCGACCCGTGCCTCATCGCGATAGATCAGATCGACCGCCTGCCCCTCTATTGTCAGCCAGCCACCGCCATTGATCCAGGCTCCCCAGCCGCCAAGGGGCGTTACCGCATCACCGCGCCGCTGATCGTCGAGGTTCCTGACGACCTGCCGCAGCGTCGCGAGGTCAAATGGAGCGCCCCCGTCATAATACAGCCCGATATCATAGTCGGACGTGGGCGTATGCGTGCCGCTGGCACGTGACCCGCCGAGGACAATAGCCGTGATGCCGGGAACAGTAGCAATCGCATCGACGATACGGCTGAGAAACAGGCTCTCATCCTGTTGCATG
>DASVOW010000464.1:0-2793 GCA_036383155.1 Ktedonobacterales bacterium | reverse complement strand
ACAAACGCACCCTGCGAGCCAAGGGCATCGGTTATGACGCCGGATTCAGTTTCGACGGCGTCACCCGCCGGCCGTTCGACCACGAACTGGTCCAGCGCGAGCTGCAGATCATCCGCGACGACCTGCACTGCACCGCAGTGCGCCTGTTCGGCAACGACCTGGACCACCTCGAATTTGCTGCGCGCCATGCCGCCCGCTTGGGTCTGGAGGTCTGGTTCTCGCCGTTCACCTACCAGCTTGGCCCCGAGGAGATGCTCAACCTGCTCGCCGACGCCGCCGAGCGCGCCGAGCGAATCCGCCGCCGAGGAGCCGAGGTCGTATTTGTCACCGGCGCGGAGCTGAGCCTGTTCAACACTGGGTTCCTGCCCGGCGACAGCTTCGAGGAGCGGGTCGGCAATCTGCTGCGGCGACAGCCGGAGACGCTCCAGATGCTGGCCGAGCTGCCCGCCCGCATCAACGACTTTCTCGCCAAGGCCGTCGCCACGGTTCGCGAGCGGTTCGGCGGCAAAGTCACCTACGCCTCCATCCCGTTCGAAGGTGTCGACTGGACGCCGTTCGACATCGTCTCGGTCGACGCCCACCGCTCGAAAGAGGTTGCCCACATCTACCAACAGGGCATCCGCGCGTTAGTCGCACAGGGCAAGCCGGTTGCGATCACGGAGTTCGGGTGTGCCACCCACCGGGGCGCGGGCGACCACGGCGGCCGCGGCGGCGGTGAGATGATCGAGTACGACGGGACCACCCCGGTGCGGCTCAACGGAGACTACATCCGCGACGAAGAGGAGCAGGCCACCCACCTCCGCGAGCTGCTGGACATCTTCACCGCCGAGGGAGTCGACGCCGCCTTCGCATGCACCTTCGTCTGCTACGGCTGGCCGCACCGCAGCGACCCCCGCGAGGACCTCGACATGGCGAGTTGGGGCGTGGTCAAGGTCCTGGAGAACCGCCTCGGCGACACCTACCCCGACATGCCCTGGGAACCCAAGGTCGCATTCACCGTACTCGCCGGCTACTACCACGACTGATCGAAGGAGTTCTGCATGTCTCTGAAATTTGGCCTCACTCTGCCGCAGGGTTGGGCAATGGAACTGGCGAACAGGAAAGATGCAGTCGAAGCGTATGAAATGATGACGCAGGTCGCCCAGGTCGCCGATGAGGTCGGTTTTGAGTCTGTGTGGCTAGTTGATCATTTTCAAACCTTCCCAAAGCCATCACAGGAAATGACGTTTGAGTGCTGGACCTCCGCCTCGGCCATTGCCCGCGATACTCGCCGTATCCGTATTGGCCAGATGGTCACCTGCAATGGCTATCGCAATCCCGCGCTCCTTGCGAAAATGGCCAGCACCGTCGATGTCCTTTCGCACGGACGGCTGAACTTCGGGATCGGCGCGGGCGGGTTGGAGCACGAGTATCGCGCCTACGGATACGATTATCCCGAGACGCCCGATCGCCTGCGTCAGTTGCGCGAGGCGGTGCAGGTGATCCTTGCCATGTGGACGCAAGAAGAGACGGTCTTCGAGGGAAACTACTATCAGGTGCGCGGCGCCATCAATCAGCCCAAAGGCGTGCAAAAGCCGCACATTCCCCTGCTGATTGGTGGAGGCGGCGAGCACGTCACCCTCAAGCTGGTCGCGCAGTACGGTGATGCCTGCAATGTGAGCGGTTCTCTGGAAACCATTCAGCACAAGTTTGACGTCTTGAAAAAGCACTGTGAGGCCGTCGGGCGCGATTATGAGCGTATTCACCGCACGGTGACGCTTTCCTGCATGATTGGCGAGACCGATGAGCAGGCGGAGGCGAAAGTCCCGGCCGGCCTGCCTGGCCGCGCCGCCATACTGGCGAGCGCCCTGGTCGGTAGCCCGGCCACGCTGCGCAAACGCCTGATCAAGCTGGAGGAGGCAGGTGTCCAGGAAATCATCCTCCGCTTCTCCGATGCCTTAAATCTGGATGTGCTGCGCTTCTTTGCAAAGGAGCTGATGGCTTAGCTAGTGATGAGATGCGTATCTGAGACAAACAGTAGAGGTTCTCGTGCGGGCAAACAAGCCCACGTAGATCGCCCATGGTATCCTTGCGTCAGAAAAACACGTATAGGCCTGAGGCTCGCCAGAGCTGTGGCTGCGTCGTGTATCACCTCAGCCCTACACCTGACGCTCCGCATGGTGCAGCACATAGTCAATCGTCGCCTTGATCGCTGCCTGATGAAAGCTGCGATAGAAGCCGGGGGTGCTGGCTACATCCGCACCACACTGGCGCAACGCATCCTCATAGAGCAGTCCGATCAACTCCGGTAGCTGCTCGATGTCGCTATGATTGATCGGCTCGGTCCAGCCTGCCGCCTCCCGTGGGACGCGCCCACTCGCAAGCGCAGCGCGCGTCAGCCACTCAACAGTCGCAAAGTACGCCAGGTTGCGCGCGAGCAAGTCAGGGCTACTCGTTCCGCCATGGCACGGCAGCACAGTGGCGGGGTCGAGCGCGGCAAGCGCGGCAAGCGAGTGCAGCAAGACAGGTAGCGTCTCCCCATCGTTGACGTGTGGAAACGGATGCTCGGCGGCGTCTCCCGCGAAGATCAAGCGCAGTTCAGGCACCCACAGCGCGATATGGTCCTCGGTATGGCCCGGTGTGAGGAAGCACTCGATAGTGAGATCGCCACCTTCGATGCGCAGGCGTTCGTCAAAGGTGATCGTGGGCTCTACCAGACGGACGCTCGCAAAGCGCGAGTCCCCTTTCTGTCGTCGCTCCAGAGAAGCCCGCGCCTCGACGCTCCGCATACGCGTGAGACAGCGCTCATGCGCG
>DASVOW010000463.1:0-2350 GCA_036383155.1 Ktedonobacterales bacterium | reverse complement strand
GTATCGGCAACGGACGGCGCGGCGGCAACTGCCCCCGCATAGATCCCCATCAGCACGAGCAGCACGGCGACGACGCGTACAGGAGGCTTACGCAGCAGCGAGCGCACACGCACCATAGCTCCCCAATTCCATTCCCACGACGCCGGACTCGGCTAGTCGCCTGCATTGGCCACCCAATCGGCTCCAACTCGAGCATCTGCCTGTTCCCAGCGCCTGGCACGGCTCACTGCTCCAGGAGGCGTAGCGCTTCGTCGAACTCGATTTCACCCTCGGCCAGACGCCGCAACACGGCAGTGCGGCGCTCCCGTTCCTGGTCCCCTCCCGCGCCCTTATCCTGCGCGTCTAGGGCGGCCACGATATCATCGAGACGGTTGCGCGCCGTATTATACGCAATATTCAGGTCGGCTGCCACCTTTTGCACATTGCCGCGACTGCGCACGAGGTAGCCAACGAACTCCAATTGTTCCGGCGTAAGACGGCCGATCCACCCCAGGCTGAAGGCTCCCTCAATCACCACACCACTCCGCGGTGCCTCGAGTCGCGTCACGATCAGTTCGCCGCCGGTCACAGGGTCGCGCGTGATCAACGGAAGCAGCGGCGCCGCGGCGCCATCCCCGACTGCCTTGCGCATCTAATCGAGCCCTCTCCAATCCGAAAGCGACGCACATATGTACTGCTGCTTGTCCGTGAGGCGTCCCTCAAGCGCGCACCCTCGGCAGGTGTCGGTGTTCCTCACTCGTCGGACTCCTCCCACTCACTGTGGATGGCTAATCTAGTCGCTGCTATCGACGCCGTTATCACGCAGCTCGACCCACTCGTCTGGGGTCAGATTGGTGAAGCCTTGACCTTGCATCCTGCGCACGAAAGCCGCGTCCACCCCATGGTCGTATAACTCGATGAGCTGGTCCGGCGACGCCCCGACGAGTCCGACGTCCTGCATCCCGCGCACGAAGATCGCATCTACTCCATGGCAGTACAGCTCGCTGAGCTGGTCGCGGGTGAGGTCGGCGAACCCTGCCTCCCTCAGGTCGCGGACGAAGCTCGGCGTAATACCGTTATCGTGCAGCTCGATGAGGTCGGCGACACTCAGATCGTCCAGCCCTGCCGCGCGCATCTGCTCGACAAACGCCCTGCTCACGTCGTGATCGCGCAACTCCATCAGATCCTCGGGCGTCAGGCTGGCGAAGAAGTCCTCCGCTCGCTCGTCCCTCCGCCGTTGCTGTCCCGTCTGATTCACTGGCTCGTGAGGTGCAACCGGGGATGCGGCGTCAAGGGCAGCCAACAACCGATCTGCTTGCTCCACGGTCACCCGCCCCGCCACCAGCATCTCCAGAATCTGCGCACGCCCCTCGTTCATGGTCGGTACCTCCTGCACGACATCATCCCCACCCCGCTGTCGCGGAGCTCGTCAGCGGCAAAACGCCATTCTTCTACTCAAAGCGCCACTACTAATAGCAATTATTGCCATTCACATTGGCAATATTAGCATCGACTCGTTTTCTTTGTCAAGCCCCCATCGCTGACCACTTTGCTCGCCTTGCTGCTCGGTCTCTATGGCTGTCTCCCTCTCCAGCTCAGTCAGGGTTCTTGTCCCGCAGCCAGGCTACCAGAAAACCAGTGAGCGTGGCAGCATGCAGCAGTGGCGGACTTGACCATTGCTTTATCGGCGCTAGTTGGCGCTTATCGGGTGCATTGAGTTACTACAACTGCCCGCCCACTGGTGCGCCTACCTTTTGGTGCCATGCGTTGGCCGCACCTCATCCATTTGGGGATCGTGGCCGAAGTCTAGCGAGACATTGGCTATCCCCTCACCAAACTTCCAGCAGATATCTGCCACCACAGCCCATGCTTTGGGTGATAGGGTCTCTCTAAGACGATGAGCGCGCGACGGGGGAAATTGATGGTCGAGTATGACTCTCTGGAAGAATTTCGCGATCCGCAGACATATGACGTGATAGATGCTGGCTATGATGAGGATCGTCCCGTGATCGAGCAGTGGGCTCGCGAGCTTGGCGGGCCACTGCTCGATCTGGCGTGTGGCACCGGACGCATGGCTATTCCCATGGCGTTGCGGGGCTATCAGGTTACGGGCGTGGATGTCGGGCCCGAGATGGTCGAATGGGGTCGCAAGAAGGCCGCCAGGCAAGGCGCCTCCATCGAGTGGGTGGTGGCAGACGGACGCGCGTTTCATCTCCAGCAGCAGTTTCGATTCATCTACATGCTGGCCCATGCCTTCCAATTCTTCCACACACGGGCGGACCTGGAGGCGCTGCTGGCTCGCATCCGTGAGCATCTGACCCCGGACGGCTGTTTTCTCTTTGACACACGCAATCCCTCCCGACAAAACCTC
>DASVOW010000462.1:0-3195 GCA_036383155.1 Ktedonobacterales bacterium | reverse complement strand
GGCAGCAGCAGAGGCCATCATCGGCCTGCTCATCGAAATCACCTTCATCGCCACCTTTACCCAACGCTTCTTCGCTCGGTAGGCAAACGCTATCGCGCATCACCGTATTTCGTTCGTGGCATCTTGCGTATATTTGAGTCGTTTGGTAGCCCTGTCATTTTAGGTATGAGAGGCTGCATTGCGTGAAAAGAACACCGCCACCAGAAGTACGTCGCAAACTACGGCAGGAAGTAGGTTTTGGATGCCCTCTCCCAGACTGCGGCAGTCCGTACCTTGAATGGCATCACTTTGATCCGCCTTGGCACGTGCGTCAGCATCATGAGCCAGCAGGAATGATTGCGCTCTGTTCAACGCATCATAAAAAGGCAGACATAAACACATGGACGAAGGAACAGCTGCGTAAATTCAAGCAGGCTGGCAAAGGCAATTCGTCCCACGTGCGAGGAAGATTTGACTGGATGCGCAATCGTCTCTTAGGAGTGGTCAGCGGTAACTTCTGCTACGACACGCCTATTCTCTTCTATTGTTCCCGCCAGCCCATCATCTGGTTCACTCGTGATGCTGAAGGCTATCTCCGGGTGAACCTGCGTAAGCCACGAACACCCTTCTCCGCAGACTCGCTGATGAAGGACAACGACTGGCTAATTTCCCGTGATGTAGTGGATATTGAATGTCCGCCAAGCGGGCGACTGCTTGCCGTCAAGTATCCCAATGGTGACTCAATACGAGTTGAGTTTCGCGAGCTAGACTCGGCTCAATCAGCCGCCGAAGCGTTTCCAGCCATCAAGGCGTATACTGATGAGTTTGAATTGCTGGTATATCCCCTCACGGCAGTAGAGTTCCAGATGAAGATTAATGCACTCGACATTGACATTGGCCCAAACGAGATGCACTGGCCGAACGCAGGGCTGCTTAAAGGGTGCTTCGTTCAAAACTGTGAGGTCGGCTTTCGCATTGGGTGAGGTAATGCACAAGAGCGGTGGGAAATATGCCAGCTTCTTGCATTAGAAGCCAGTATATGAAGCACGCAACGTCTCTGCCACTCTGCTATACTCAGGACATGAAGGGGCCAGTGAGGAGCAGGGCAGATGAGCGATGAGAGTCCGCAGCATCCAACGAGCAATGATGATCGCAACGGGTGGAGCGCCTATTGGACGGCGCAAGGGATGCCGTGGCGGACGGAGCCGGAGATTGACGAGGGGCGGCAGGCATATCTGGCAGATCGGCGGGCGGTGAAGCCGGATATCGAGCGGGGCATTTATCCGTTCCGGGACGTGAATGGCAGTATCAAGCTGACGCGGGCGGATGTGGAGTGGCTGCTGGCGATGCATGTGAGCGGGGGCATGCGCGGGCCGGTGGACTGGGGAAATGAGGCTCAACGCAGCCGGGAAGGATTGGACCTGCGAGGGGCCGAGTTAACTGATGTTGGCCTCGACGGCTTGCCTCTCGCTCGCCTCTGCGGCGGACTCACACCGGGCGAGCAGGCCACTGCCCACCCTGAGCAGATGAAGCGCGCCGCCATCCGCTTGGTCGACGCCAGCCTGCGTGGCGCGCATCTCGAAGGGGCTATGCTCGGCGCAAGCCTCCTCGAACGCGCGGACTGCACGGAGGCGCACCTAGAAGACTGCACGCTGGAGTTGGCATACCTGACGTGGAGCAATCTCACCGGAGCCCATCTTGAGCGCGCTAACCTGATTACCGCTACCCTGCTCCGTGCACGTCTGTCTGGTGCTCATCTCGAAAGGGCAAACCTGCGGAGTGCCCTGTTAGGCCAGGCGCAGATGGAGGGGGCGCACCTGGAGGGAGCGCATCTCGGCTGGGCGCACCTAGAAGGCGCCTTCCTACGAGGGGCGTGGCTCACGGACGCCACTCTGAATGACTTTGCCGGCGTGCGAGCGCACGAGAAGGGATGGCCCCTCACATCGTCGTTGGGGAGTGAAGCCCACCTGGAGGGGGCGACGCTGAACCAGGTACATGCCGAGCGGGCAGACCTGCGGCGTGCCCATCTTGAAGGAGCCAGTCTTGTGCTGGCGCACCTCGAGGGCGCCAACTTGCGCGAGGTGCGGCTCACCGGGGCCAACTTGAGCGGGGCCAACCTAGAGGGTGCGGACCTGCGACGAGCGTGGTGTCACGGGGCGAACTTCAGCGATGCCCATCGGGTCCGCGCGGAGCCCGCCGAGGCACACCTGGAAGGGGCGAACCTAAGCGACGCTCGCCTGGAAGGTGCGTTCCTCTGCGGCGTCCATCTGGCAGGCGCGACGCTGGATGGAGCCCATCTCGAGCGGGCGGACATGCGCGGCGCACAGCTCGATGCAAAGCAGATGCCACCAGAGGACGTGCAGCGCGTTCGACAGTGGCTCAGCGATTTCCCCGAGTGGAATCCGGCCGTGCGTCTGGAGCCCGCACACCTCGACACGACGACCGCCCTGCCATCTGGAACCCGTCCACCGGCCCCGCCTCCCCTACACATCCAGAGCAGACTTCGATGGGCATCAGACAACCAGGCATAAGCTGCGGGAGACGAACCGCCGCAGACTCCTCACTAACTACGTCGCCACCTTCACGCAACGCTTCTTCGCTCGTTGAGCCATCTGGAGAGCGTTAATCTGCTTATTTACTAGCCACGAAGGCGTCCTCATGCTTACACTTGAGCCAATTCGTAGGCAGCCAGTACAGGACGTGCTCATGCTATCTCCAGAAGTTGCCAGATGACTGCACATTCTGCTGCTCACCTGTTGACATGCATTCCGGGTGGTATCACTGCCAGTAAGCTTGTCCGACTTGACCGGCTACGTATACTCAAAGCGGGCGGCGAAATGTGAGAAGGTGGTGGTGTAATGAGCGAGGAACATCCTATCGAGCGCCTCTTTACGCTGCTTGACCAAGTAGTCGCACCCTACCCGGCGGGCGTCGTACCAGTGTGGGCGCGCATCGGCGGCACGGCGTTCTTCCCTGGAGGCGCCGGACTATGGGGTACAGCGCCACACCAACTGCTGCCACCCATGCCGGTTGGGGGCGTCATGGTCCTGGGCCACAACTTTGACTGCGAGACCGGCTTTGCCGCTTCGCTCCACCGTGGTGGCGAGAACCTCAATGGCCCCACCTGGCGCACCATCTGCAGCGTCCTGAGGCAGGCGGGCATTGCCTTAGAGCAGTGCTTCTTTACCAACGCCTATATGGGCCTGAACGCGGGAT
>DASVOW010000461.1:0-5061 GCA_036383155.1 Ktedonobacterales bacterium | reverse complement strand
ATCAAGCGCTCAAAGCCGTCGCTCCCGCCGCGGCGTCGAGCAAGACCAGCGCCAACGGCACAAAAGCGCGCACCTCACGCAAAGCGGCTGCCACCACCACCCGCTAGGCACAGGCGCGACTCATCTTTGACCCCTCCCCGCACTGGGGAGGGGTCTCTTTTTTGACAATGCATGTTAACGACACGTCGGGAATCCACTCGACTGAGGCAGAAGCTCGCAGGGTTCTCGGGTGTGTTCCACACGCTTTCCAGAAGTTGCCGGCCATTGCGCTGAAGCGGGCGGGGGCATATAATTGTGCCGCGCCCGCTGGCGCCTTGCTGTACGTTTTGGAGCATATGGCCGGCCTGCCGCGTTGGCAGCCTGTGAAGGAGGTGGCTCATGGCACTCATGAAGTATTATGGCGGGCCAATGATTCCGAACGCGGAGATTGTGAGCATCTATCTCAATGTGACGCTGACTGCGACACCGCCGCCCGGTATAGGGCAAGGCCAATACTTCACAGGAGATTGGCAGAGCGACCCGATGTTACAAGCGCTATCGGCGGAACTTGATTCCTTCCTCAGCTTCATTGTCGGCAGCGAATATTTCGATCCCCTGGCCGAGTACAGCGCAACAGGATCCGATGGGGTAGAGCGCACCATCGGCCGGGCGACCTGGATCGGCTCGCATCACCTCTCGTTCGTGGCTGGGCCGGAGAACCTCAATGAGTTCGCCCCGACGCACGATGAGATACACGAATGGTTCTATGACATGTTCGCCCGATCGTTGCTTCCCCCGCCCAATCCACCGAACCGGTGCTATTTGATCTTTCTACCACCTGGGGTCTCTCTCAGCCCTGCGACCTGGGGCTACCACAATGCACTGGACCCATGGGCAGATTATCCAAACCTGCCCTACGCCGTCGTCATGCACTCGGATCCTGGTGTACGCTACTCCCCTCCCCCATACACGACGACCCAGCCGCTCTCCTACCAACTAGATACGCTGACCGTCCGGACGACGCATGAGCTCGTCGAAATGATCACCGATGCATCACCAATCAGGCTACCTGCGTGGCAAAGCAGCGTGCCCCTTGGATCAACCGGAAACATCGGCGAGATCGCCGACGTCTGCGAGCGGCCAGTCCACGATTTTGAGTTTCATGGCTATCGCGTTTCGTCGTTCTGGTCCGACACACGGCAGCAGTGTATTGGGTGCAATGCGCGGATACAGTTGGCGGAGGGCGGCACGTGCCTGGGCGACATCGTCGAGCATCAGGTGGGGACCTTTGCCGTCGCGCTCAGCTGCACGCTCAACGAGCCCCTCGCGTATCACTGGAGCGTCACTGGCGCCCAGGCTGTCCCCCTTCCATCTGTGCTTCACCCGCAGAGCGGGCGTCCGGCTCCGCTCGGCCATGAGAGCACCTTCGCGATCAAAGTACCTGCGGCGCCTGCCACAATAACGGTCAAGGTGACAGTGACCGACACCAAGGATCGGACTCCTACATCAGCCACCGCCACCTATCGCGTAGTGACGGCACAGCAGGCTGCGCACCAAGCGGAGTTCTGCGCGCTGCTTGAGCGCATTCGCACGGACGTGCAGGTCAATCTCTTCCCGAATCCGCTCTGGGACCCGATCCGCGGCGACTCGCCCGCTGCCGCCACCGTCGCACCGATCACAGAGCACGATGTGCGGACCTTGCACGAAGTTGCACTCCGCTTGGCGCAACAGACCGAGGTCCTGGTCGGATTGCATAGCGCCCTTACGAGCGGCGCTGCGACGATGTCGCCTTCTGCCCCTTCCGCCCCTTCTGCTGCTGCGACGCATCCTGCCGCACCACGCGCTTCTCGCGGATTCGTCGGGAACGTTCTGGTGACCATAGGTGCGTTCTTCCGCCGGATTTTCGGCAACTCTGCTACCATGAGGTAAGAGACGGTACGAAAGGCTTCCTATCGGTTTGCGTGAAGGGTCTGCATCCCTGGCATGATGTGGATTTCGGCACGCCTTCTCGTACACTCACTTACACCGATACAAAGAACCTAGCATTAATTGGTGTCGGAGTCAGTGTCGATAGCCACTGTGTTCACAATGCATCGATGAGGGCTTATACTACGTTTTGGCTCAGCGTTTGGTCGCCATCGAGATCGGGATCAAAGACGGTACAGCGCGGTTTCCAATTGCCGGCCATGCTCAGTCCCCGCGCGTTTGACCCCTCGTGGCGCTTCTGCTATGATGATGGAAACGCCACGGCACAGCGGACGCGGCATATACGACACAAGCACCGGCGCCAGGAGGTAACGGCGGGCAATGGACAAGATCTTACACTTCCTTTTTACTGATCCCCAATCAGCTTCGGGAGATTCTGCACATCCAGAAGTCTTCCACTACTGGGTCCCCTGGATTGCCTTCACACTGGCCATCTACGTCATCTGGGCCTACTACGCCCTTGAGGGACGCAAGCGCTTCTTCGGCGGCAACGCCCTCCACAAGTACATCGCCGATAAGATGCTCCGTCAGGTTGGAACCGCGGCCATCGTCGCGCCATTCCTGATGTTCGGGCGCCTCGCCGATAGCTCCCTCTTCTCCTACCGCTTCTGGCGCTACGGCTGGCTCGTCTGGCTCGCCTGCATCGCCATCTACTGGCTCTACTACTTCGCCTTCAAGTATCGCGATGAAGCCGCCAGCTACAAGCAGTATCTCACGCACCAGCGCTACGTCCCGCAGCCGCGTGGCAAGCGCCGCGGTGCCCGCGCCGCTGGCGTCCGCTAAGCATCCAAGCGCAATTCCTGGCACCGCAGAGCAGACAACAACCCAACAACAGGAAAAGAGCCATCGACCCGTCTGTGGGTTCGATGGCTCTTTCTTGTGTGCGCATCAACTGTGGCGCGTGCGCAACTGCCGTTTGAGCAAATCTATCTCGGCAAGATGATCGCGATTATGGCCAAGGGCGGGCGCGAGGCAGCGCCAGACCTGCGGCCGCTCGAACATCCATGGAACCTCTTCACGCATTGCCGTTTCGAGATAGACCGGATAGCGCGACAGGTGCGCCGGCACGTCTGGTTGCCGCTCAAGCTCCTCATCTGTGTGCGCTCGCAGCCATGAGATGATGCCGCCATGCACTGCGTCGGCATACGCGAGCACATCCGCCGGCGCAAGAGAGCGCGCAAGGTCGTCCGCTTCGTCCAGTGTCATCCCCACGCCGATCCCGTGCGTCGCCAATCGCCCGCGATCACGCCAGCGCGGCTCGTCGATCAGCTCCGGCACGCCGCGCACCAGTGTTTGCAGCGCCCAGTCCTGCACGCGAGCGACATGCCAGAGGTCGAAGGCCAGGAGATTCGTGTCGGCAAGGCTACGTGTCGTCAGCTCCTCCCGCGTCAAATCGTCGGCGACATCGTGCAAGATCGAATTGACACTACCAAACTGCCGTTCCAACAACTCCATCGCGCGCATAAAATGGTGCCTCCCTTGTTTGACGACAAATCACGTTGTACGGGCATGCCTTCGGATGACACGAGGGATAATCCAACGCACTCTCGACCGACAAAACGGACATGGGTATCGTAGGGTATCGGATACAAAAACCGCCGCGCCTTGGAAGAAGCCTCTCCCAAAGGCGCAGCGCAGAGGACAGAAATGCTCGGATGGTCACGCGTTAGCGGCGAATCACCTGCCGATGACGCGCATCAGGATGATCGTCAGCTCGAACAGCACCGTAAAGCAGACGCCGATGATCACTGGGCTATAGGGGTCAGCGCCGGGAGTGATAAAGCACGAGAGGAACCACAAGCCAAACAGGATATACATGCGCTTCTCGCGCAACAGCCTGCTGTTGATGATGCCCACGACGCCCATGAACGTCAGCACCAGCGGCAACTCAAAGACGAGGCCGAACGCGAGCAGGAAATACGCCACAAACGTGAGATATTTCCCGGCGTCAAGCAGCAACACAAAATCCTGGCCACCAAAACCGATGAGCCACTCAACCGGATACCGCAGCACCACAAAGCCGACGGCCAGACCGGCTGCGAAGAGCCCGACTCCTAGAAAGGTGAACGGCAAGGCGTGCTTGCGTTCGCGGCGTGTGAGCGCCGGCGAGATGAACGCCCAGATCTGATACAGAATAAGCGGGGAGGCAAGAACCACCCCAACCGCGATGGCAATCTGAAGTGCGACGAAGAATGCCTCGCCTACTTCACCCTGGACGAGCCTGCGCCCACCCTCTCCGCTTAACAACGACTTCGAGACAGTAGGCAGCGGCGTAAGGAGAAACTGCAGCACGGGATGCCAGAAGATAAAGCCGACCACGGACCCCAGGCCCACGCCAATCAGCGCGATGATCATGCGCTTGCGCAGCTCTTCGAGGTGCTCGACGAGGGACATCATCCCCCCGGTCGCCTCCTCTTCGGCGTCAGGCGCGTTGCCCGGCATCGTATCCTGCCCTGCCCTGACATTTCCGATATCGCTCGCTGCCATACACCTTCTCCTCGCCCGGCCCTGGAGTTAGGAGCCACATGCTCATGTGCCAGGCGCGTGACCGGCTGTACTGAAAGTCTGACTACTCTGAGCCAGCGTCACCATACGCGCAAACCGGCGGGCCAGCGGCACGGATGCCTCTAGCACATGACGCTGCTGTGTACCACGTCCGTTGTCAGTTCAAACGCTCGCCCGCGACGTGCTGTAACGAATGAGCCACCCGATAGGAGGTCGTGCTACAGCACGTGCGACGCCTTCCCCATGAAGTGGGAAGACACACCGCACTACTCGACGGTCGTCGTCGTCGTCGTCTCCGTCGGTGTCGGCGAGGCGACCTGCTGGGTCTCATTGGCGGGCGGCAACGCCGGCTGGCTGGGCTCGGGCGACGGCGAGGTGATTTCCTTCATCGACTTCTGAAACTCTTTGATTGTCTTGCCGACGGCCGACCCCATCTCAGGCAGGCGCTTCGGACCAAAGAACAGCAAGGCGATCACGGCCAGAATCGCCAGATCATACCAATGCGCACCAAATGGCATAGGAATCGCTCCACTTCTCGGCTGGCTAACCCGGAACTCAGAGAGTACCGTGACGATATTATACCCTATCGTG
>DASVOW010000460.1:0-3377 GCA_036383155.1 Ktedonobacterales bacterium | reverse complement strand
GGACGAACAGCAGCCACTACACGGGCAGGGTGGCGCGACGCGCATCGAGCACGATTCGTTGGGCGATGTGGCGGTGCCGGCGACGGCGCTGTATGGCGCGCAGACGCAGCGGGCGGTCGAGAACTTCCCGATTAGTGGGATGCATGCCCATCCGGCGATGATCCGTGCGACGGTGCTGGTGAAGAAGGCGGCGGCGCTGGCGAATATGGAGACCGACCGGCTGGACCCGCGCATTGGGCAGGCCATCGTGCAGGCGGCGGATGAGGTGCTGGCGGGCAAGTGGCACGAGCACTTCGTGGTGGATGTGTATCAGGCGGGTGCGGGCACGTCGCACAATATGAACGCCAACGAGGTGCTGGCGAACCGCGCCATCGAGATTCTGGGCGGGCAGCGGGGCGACTCCAAGCTGGTCAACCCAAACGATCACGTCAACATGGCGCAGTCCACCAATGATACGGTTCCGACTGCGATGCGCATCGCGACGCTGCTGATGATCGGCGAGACGCTGCCGGCGATTGGGCGACTTGCCGAGGCGTTCGAGGAGAAGGGGCGCGAGTTTGACCATATCGTGAAGTCGGGGCGCACGCACCTGCAGGACGCGACGCCGATCCGGCTGGGGCAGGAGTTCGGCGCGTATGGGCTGACGCTGCGCCGCGATAGCGAGCGGCTGCGCCGGGCGAGCGAGACGCTGTATGAGCTGAACATCGGCGGCACGGCGGTGGGCACTGGACTGAACGCGGAGCCGGGGTATATCAGCGGGGTAGTGCGGCATCTGGCCGAGCTGACGGGTCTGCCGGTGCGCAACGCGGACTCGCTGGTGGAGATCGCGCCGAGCATGGCGTCGTTTGTGGAGGTGTCGGGGGCGCTGCGTGTGCTGGCGACGGACCTGACGAAGATCGCCAACGACATTCGCCTGCTGGCGTCGGGTCCGGCGACGGGCTTCTATGAGATCGTGCTGCCGGCGGTGCAGCCGGGGTCGTCGATCATGCCGGGCAAGGTCAATCCGTCGATGGCGGAGATGCTCAATCAGGTGTGCTTCCAGGTGCTGGGGCATGATGCGACGATCACTTTCGCGGCGCAGGCGGGCCAGCTCGAATTGAACGTGATGATGCCGGTGATCATTCACAACATGCTCTGGGCGCTGACGATCACGAAGAATGCGATGGACGCCTTTACCACGCGCTGCGTGAAGGGTATCGTGGCGAACCAGCAGCGTTGCGAGGACTATGCGTTTAAGAGCGCGAGTTTGGTGACGGCGCTGGCGCCCTACATCGGCTATCACGAGTCGGCGACGATCGCACAGGAGCAGGTGCGCACAGGGCGCGACATTCGCGATATCGTGCGTGAGCGTAATCTGCTGCCGGAGGAGGATCTGGCCGAGATTCTGAAGCCGCAGGCGATGACCGAGCCAGGGATTGCGGGCCAGGGCAAGACGAAGACGCCGATCCTAGGGCATGCGAGTGCGGGCGGTTAGGCCGGCAGTTGAAACCGCGCCTGAAGGCGGCTGACGCCGCTGTAAAATCTCACCTTCGTGGACTAGGAAAACGGGCAACGTCGCCAGCGGAAACCGGTACTTCACAGCGTGTTGGGGATTGCGCGTCTGCGCTGGCTGCTGCTTATCGCGCTGCGATTAGAATTGTGATTCGTTCAACCGCTGATTGAAAGCAGTCGTTGCCTCCTGAGCAGGGCGCTGGGAGGCAACGACTGGCGCTGGATCAGAGTCAGGCAAGAAATGGGCGGACACCGTGTGGGAAAGCGCTTTCAGAATCGCCAGCGGGCCTAGCCAATCTTCGTGTACGTCAGGTTGAAGTCGTGCTGCCACGTTGTGCTGTCAAATGATTTCTCCCAGCGGGCGGTGATGGTCTTGCCGTCAGCGCGCACTTTGCCCTCAAAGCGCTGACTGAAGCCGGGCGCGTCTCTCCACATCTTCCACTGGCCATCCGAGAAGCTCATCTGATAGACTCTCGAAACAGTTCGAGAGTCATAGTAGAGCACGGTGTAGTTTGGGGTCGAGTCATCGCGGCCAATGAGCCATGTGGCATCGGGTGCAGAAGATGGTTTGTCACCCATGCGCATCACAAGAAATGCGCCGTCTTGCAGCCACTGGAACGAGACGCGTCCTGTTGCGGTGTCGGAGGGGTTGGGAAGAAACGACGTGTTGGATAATTCCATCTCCCAATCGCCAACCAATACTTCAAGGGATTTGAGCGCGGGGTTTGGCTGAGACGACGGCGTCTTTGCTTGTGTCATCACACTTTCTCCTTTCAAGTCATACAGGGACGTAGCACGAGCGCTATGCGAGGACATGCCTCCTCTGAACTTGACAGTACAGGTTCTAAATTCACCGAAATCCTGTGTATCTGTCCCGCGCTGAGGCACTGCTGGGCAACGCTAGCGCTTGAGGTACAGTGTAGTGTCAGTCGCCGGCTGGGCGCTCCTGTACCGTCCAGCTGTTGCCGTCTGGATCAGTGAAGAAGACGAACGAGTTCCAGTCGCCGCCGCGCCCCTCAACCTGGACACCGCCGTCGAAGTGCTGGACCGGGCTTGCCTCGACGCCCCGCCCCACCAGCTCCGCCCGTGCCGCCTCGATGTCGGAGACGACGAGCTGTAGGCCCTGTAGCGATCCCGGCGTTGAGACGCCCATCCCGGTGCCCAGGGCGATCGAGCAGGCTGAGCCGGGAGGAGTTAGCTGCACGATGCGCATAGTGTCGCTGATATGGGTGTCGTGGTCGACGATGAAGCCGACTTGCTCGCTGTAGAAGCGCTTGGCCCGATCCACGTCGGTGACGGGAACGGGCACTAATTCGAGCTTCCAATCCATGATGTATCGTCCTTTCGGGCGGCTAGCGGGAGAATATCCCCTGGTGACGTTGTCGAATGTGGCGGTAACGAAGTTCGTCGTGATCCCGGTGCTGATGGGACGGGGGAAGCTGGCTCAAAGATGGGAAGGTGGCGTTGTCCGCGCACATGTGTGAGCGGACAGTGCATGCCGGAGTGGTCATTTAGTCGGACTTCCGTACGCGGTAGCGCAGGTGTGTGACGCGGGTCCCCTCAATGACCTGGGGACCCTCCAACTCGACCGGCGCAGTCGTCAGGTGGTCGAAGAAGCGGATGCCCTTGCCGAGCAGAACAGGCACCAGATCCACCGCGATCTCATCCAGCAGTCCCGCGTTGAGGCATTGCTGGGCGATGTTGGCGCTGGCGACGCTAGTGATCTTGTCTCCCGCGACGGCCTTCGCTTGCGCCACGGCGCTCTCGACGCCCTCGGTGACGAAGGTGAAGGGGGCATCGTCGCGCGGCCAGCCGTCCGGGACTGAGTGGGTGACGACGAAGACTGGGACGCCTGCCGGGTGGTTGCCGCCCCAGCCGTTGGCGAC
>DASVOW010000459.1:0-1819 GCA_036383155.1 Ktedonobacterales bacterium | reverse complement strand
GTCAGCTTTGACGTTACGAGTGTGGCAGCGCATTCTCCTGTTACCGAGCAAGATACAGCTATCATCAAGGTGGACGCGCAAGACATGCCCTACCTCATCGTCGCGCCGCCTACTAGCGTGAGCGTTGGTGATACGGTTACGGCTATCGCCTTCCCCGCCGACGCGGACCTCGCGCTCAACAATGCCGATTTCACCGCGCTCGTCGATCTGGCACAGAGCGACCTCAATACGCTCAACAGCCTACTCGGGGCATCGGTGAATACGGGGCAGGTGACGGCGAAGAAGGTGCGCAGCGACGGCACGGGCGTCTACGAGAGCAATGGCATCTCATCGCAGGGGTCCAGCGGCGGGCCGGTTATAGACGACCAGGGCCAGATCATTGGCTTCGTCGATGCTGGTCCTTCGACCGACCGCCTGACCTTCCTGATTCCAAGCGAGGTCATCGCCACTTATACGAGCCAGGCTGGAGTGTCGCACCCAAGCACAGGCGCATTCATGACGCTCTGGACGAAAGCCGCCAACGAGTACGACAGCACCGGAGGCTGTCACTGGAGCCTTGCCGCCAACGATCTGAACACGCTGCACACGCGCTATCCACAGTTTGGCGCAGTCCAGCCATATCTGGCGAAGGCGCAGCAGCAGGCAGTAGGCGAGACATGCGCGGCGGCGACGGGTAGCAGAAGCTCCACTTCCAGATTGCTCGTCCTCGTCGGGGGTATTCTCGCGCTTCTGGTTGTCATCGGCGCAATCGTGCTGGTGATCGTCCTGCTTGCGCGGCGGAAGCGGCCCGCGCGAGTGCCGGTCGCCGTTCCCACAGGGGCGGCGTACCCGATGCATCAGATGCATCAGATGACGCCAGCGGCGGGGCAGGGAGCCTATCCAGGATATCCAGGCGGCTATGGCCAGCCAGCAACTCCGGCGATGCCATTTCAGCCTCAGCAGCAGGCATATCCTTCGCAGGGCCCGATATATCCGGCGCCACAACAGACGCCGGTGTATCCGGGCTATCCCTCCTATAGCGCGCAGGCGGCATCCCCTGCGCCAGCCCAATCAACACAGCAGGTGCAGCAGACGCCGCCGGCGCAGCCGTATCAGCAGCAGACTCCAGAGCTAGCACCAGCACTGGTGCCGCGGGCCACGACAACTGAGGCGGCGCCTGGTTCCCCCGCGGCACCGACCATGCCAATGCGCCGATGTCTGAATGGGCACATCGTCTCCGATCCGGCAGCTATCTTCTGTCCCGAATGCGGCGCGGGTATCCAGCTGCCGCATGCATGATCAGGGGTGTGGTGACCCTCTCCCTGGCTTGCAGCAACCCCTCCCTTATGTCGTAAACAGGGGAGGGGTTGCTCGTCGGTGAGGGCGTACTGCGTGGCATGGAGAGGTAGCGCGAGGGGTGTGCAGCGGTACGCTAGATGCCGCGACGGTTGCCATAGAGCAGCACGTGCAATTGTGGCAGCACGATAGCTGACTGCATCGCCGCGTCGGCCAGCACCTTCTGGCCGAGCCAGTCGAGCTTTGCGAGCAATGCGGGTGCATCATCCTGGCCAACGGCATTCCCTACTTGCAAGTAGAAGGGGACGTCGGGATAGCGCAGATGGATCTCACGCGCATAGACGAAGTCGGCGTCATCGAACACGACGACCTTGAGGTTGGCGTTGGGCAGGGAAGCGAAGCGGTCGAGCTGGGCGGCTTGGGTGAGACCGTCACCACGTCGCAGGCGCGTAGCCACTCACGGAAGACGGTTCCCTGCGTCTCGACAGCGATCTTGCGTCCGTCGGCGTGCAGCAGATCGATCAATTCGCTCAGATCGTGCATG
>DASVOW010000458.1:0-6462 GCA_036383155.1 Ktedonobacterales bacterium | reverse complement strand
ATGACGTGAGCAAGAGCGTGCGGGCGTCGTAGTCTTTATAGCAGCCGGTTGTGGTGGGTACAGGGCGAGAGCCTGAGAGCAGCCCGAGCTTCGTACCCCAGCATCGCGACATCCGGCTGTCTTGCTACGAATAATCGAGGCACGCTGGGGGAAGCCGCAGCTGCGCGTAGAGGAGATGGTAAGGAGGCTGTGTATCCCGTGGTGCCAGACACTATCGATCATGTGGTGCGCTTCATCGCGTCTGTCGTGGTGGTAAGCGCGATCCTCGCCTTCCTCGTCACCTTTCTACGCCGCGCCATGAAGCATAAAGGGCTGGTGAGGGCGGTGTCACTCATTGCGCTGGCCTGCGCTCTCCTTGTCTTACTGTTCGCGCACTCGCCGCTCGACTTTCGCGCTGCCGCGCCCGCTCCGACCAACGCGAAGTGGTATATGCTCTCGAATACGAACGATCTCTTCGCTTTGCGTGCCGCGGACGGTTCGGGCACATTCGTACGCCACCTGCCGGGTGCGCAGGGGCAACGCATCGTCTACGACACGAATGGCCTGCTCATCATGTCCGCTCCGAGCAACGGGTTTCTGGCTACCACCAAGGTGGGCGAGAGCACGTATGTGAGCAGCACCACCATGCGCGCGTTTCGGCGTGATGATGGCACGGATGCGCTGCCAGCACTGCGGGCGCTCGCCAACATTACGGCCTCCACCGTCGATGGCACTATGCTCTATGTCGCCACTATCGACGATCTGGCCCAGAGAGACGCGGAAACACTGCGCGCATACTCCCTCCATGACGGAGCAGAGCTGTGGCATAGCGCCCTGACCACAACGAAGCAACCTACTATTTGGGGCATGGACCAGGGCCTGCTCTACATCCAGTTAGATGCTGCCGTCGCGGCGGTGCGCACGGCGGATGGCGCTCTCGTCTGGCAATCGCCATCTCTGACAGAGGCATATGGGCGCATAGAACCGTTCGCGCCTCCCCAGGCCGGAGGGGTGTATGTGCGAGTCACCGGAGATGGATCGAATGGCGTGTCATTGGTCAAGCTGGACGCGCGTGACGGCAGCAAGCAGTGGACGCTCCCCGGTGTCACATTTGGCGCTCTCTCGGGGGAACGCCTCTATGGCATTCAAGACTCGACAATGAAGGCATTCGACATCAGTAGCGGCAAACAGGAATGGGAGCAGCAGGGCGTGGCGATTCGGCCTGTCATGTACGGAATCATCACCGCTGCTGGAGGCGTTCTTTACTTTGCCGGCCAGCGCCCTCTGGCAAACGGACTACTCTCAGGTTCATGTGACGTGTTTGCGATCCGCATGAGCGATAACGCCGAACTCTGGCGACAACCGCCTCACAAATGCGGAACTGTGCGATCGCTGCTTGCGGCTGATGGCATCCTCTATTACATGACAACGGACGGCGACTTTACCGCGTTTCGTGCCACTGACGGTGGCATCATGTGGACACATACAGGCTACAGCCGTGGCGGTCTGTACACACATTGGTCCGACTCATTCGATGTCAAGGCACTTCTGTCCGGAGTTGCGTTCATCGAATCCAACCACGCTTCCACATGCGGACTCTTCGGAGGATGTGATCCCAATTACACCAGGTCGTGCCAGTTCCTCGGGGTGGACTGCAGCCCGGATATCGGAGATTATCTCGAGGCGGTGAACCCAACAACCGGCAGACTTTACTGGCGTTATCGCCTCGACGCGGGGAATGGGGTCAGCAGCTACGTCAGCAGCTACGTATTCGATGACGGATCAGCCTGATGCCTCAAACACGCTGCGTCGCCCCAATGACACTCACCCCATCCGGTTGGTGTATGTTATGATTGCATGCGGACGCCTAAGTAGCGGAGCCACTGTATCAGCCCAGCAACGCTAAAGCGCCCGTCTGCTACTATGGACAACGTATAGCCTCTGCAGAGAGGGGAGCCCGTGGCCCGTATCGCTCAGAAGGCCCCTGCACGTCGAGGAAATGCGGGCCTGATCCTCCCGGCATTCGTCGTAGCCCGCTCGCAGTTGCGCCAGACGTGGCGGCTGCTCACGCTGATCGGCATCTCGATGGTCATCGCGGCCATTCTGGTCTGCGCAGTGCCCTTGTTTTCTCGGCTGACGATCACGGCTGGCATGCGCGCGGCGCTTGCCGCTGACCCCGATAACGCATTGCTGCTTGCCTCGGGCTACCCCACGACCGTCTCCAGCGCAGTGTTTCACAGCGCACAGGATACCATCGACGGCGATGTGCGCAGCTATGTTGGGCCGTATCTCAGCTCCTCATCCGCGCAGTACATGCAGATGCAGGGGTTTCCAGTTCTCTGGCAAACAAACAAAGCGCCCGACTTGGCGAATCCGCGCAGCGCGCGCGACACGATGGACCTTGTCGGCACCACACCGGCGCTCGTCACGGCGCATAGCAAGCTGACGCAGGGACGCTGGCCGCAGGCATCCACTGCTGGCGCGAATACGGTGGAGGTCGCCATCACAGCGGATACCGCCAAGGAGATGGGGCTGACAGTCGGGCAGAACGTTCCCGTCTCATTCGCCTACCATCAGGATCAAGGCGGGGCAGCCAAGCGCACACTGACGCTGAGCATCGTCGGCATCTTCAGCATTCCCGCCCGTCTCGATACATTCTGGAACGCGAGCGTGTTCCAGCCGCTGCCGCGTGGGCAGCAAGGCGGCTTTTCGTACAAGGCGCTGGTCTCGCCTGATGCCCTGCTGGCGGCAATCGACGCGCTGGGTCTGGCGAGCAGCGGCGGTCGACAGGCAGGCGTCATACCCGAGGGGCTGAGCCAGTTTGTCATCGCCTATCGTCTGGATCCCACGCGCATCAGCGCCGACAACATAGACGACCTCATCAACGAGCTTGGCCAGCTTCAAGTGGCAATTACCGACGATTTCGCCGGAGCGGAGAATGTCCTCGGCGCAGGTATCCACGGCGACGCATTCAACCAGGGCGGCGCATTGCAGCGTTTCCGCGACCGCATGGTGGTGCCGCAGATGCCCGTGACGATCTTCCTCGTGGAATCGATGGCGCTGGTATTGCTCTTCATCGCTATGATGACGGATCTGCTCGTCGAGGGGCAATCCGATGCCATCGCGCTTCTGCGAAGCCGGGGAGCGCGGCGCGGTCACGTCTTCGGGGCGCTGGCGCTACAATGCGGCGTGCTCGGGCTGGCGGCGCTGCTGCTGGGCCCTGCGCTGGCGGTGCCCGCGGCGTATCTGCTGGGCCACCAGACGCTCGGGCGCAACGACTACGGCGCGCTCGCCACCCTGCTGCACGATCCCCTGGCCGCCGTGCAGAGCGTGAGCGGCTATGCGCTGGCGATGGCGGTGGCGGCCGTGCTGACGATGTTTGGTGCCGTCAGCGTCGCGGCGCGTGCGGATATGCTCTCGGCCCGACGCGAATCGGCGCGCTCGACGCGGCGGCCGCTGTGGCAGCGCCTCTACCTCGACGCCATCATCGCAATTATTGCCTTGCTCGGCTACGGCGCGTCGCTCTACCTCACACAATCGAGCCTCTACGATGAGCAGGCGAGTATCATACTTGCGCCGCTCTCGCTGATCGCGCCGGTGTTGCTGTTGCTGGCGAGCGCGTTGCTCTTTCTGCGCGGCTTCTCGCTGCTATTGCGCGGCGCGGAACGGCTGGCGGCGCGGGGACGCGGTGCATCGCCGTTGCTGGCGCTGGCCCAGATCGCCCGCGCGCCCAACCGCACCATCCGCATGACACTGCTGCTGGCGCTCTCACTCGCGCTGCTCATTTTTACGCAAACCTTCACAGCCTCGCAGGCGCGGCGCAATGTCGACGCGGCGGCCTATCAGGTCGGCGCGGATTTTCGCGGCATTCCCGACAACTTCCTCCAACCGGATGCCCCAATCACACGTGCGTGGCTTGCAGCGGAGACGCGCCGCTATACCGCGATCCCCGGCGTCACGTCCGTCACCCTCGGCATGGTGACGACGCTCCCACAATCGGCCCTCGACGAGGACGTGTCCATTCAGGCGGTGGATGCGAAGACGTTTGCGTCGAGCACCGTCTGGCCGTCCATTCCGGATAGCACCTCGGGGCAGCCATCGCTGGCGACGCTCATGGCGCGGCTCGCGGCTATGCGCACACCAGATCTGGCGGTGACGAGCATTCCCGCGGTGGTGGACGCCAGTCTGTGGCAGGCGCTCCATCTGGACCGTGGCAATCACAGCTTCACCCTGGTCAGCAGCTCCAGTGCGAGCATCCTTGGCGGCGGGGTGGAGGTGAGCTTCGTCGCCATCGGCGTGTTGCCGCATATTCCACCGCTCGCCGACCGGAGCGACAGTGGCGGCAGCCGAGGCGGCTACACCTCCAAGGGCATCCTGGTAGACTACCTGACGTATGCCGCATCCTACGCCAAACAGACGGGCGCCAAGCCGCCGCACCCCGATACGGTCTGGCTGCGCACCCGCGACGATGCCGCCTCACTGGCCCATGTGCGCACGGCGCTGAGCACCAAGCCGCTGCAAGTCGGCTCGCTGCTCGACCGCCGCGCGCTGCTCGCGGAGCTGGGGCGCGATCCCCTCTACCTCGATCTCGTCGGCGTGCTCAACGTCTGCGCTGCGCTGGCGCTGCTGCTGGCGCTGGCGGGCGACCTGCTCACCTCGTGGATCGGCGCGCGGCAACGGGTCACCGGATTTGCGCTGCTGCGCGCGCTCGGCGGCGAGCCGCGCCAGATCGCCGGCGTGCTGCTATGGGAGCAGGGCATCATCTATGCGACGGCGCTGGTGCTTGGGCTGGCGCTGGGACTGCTGCTGGCGCTCTCCGTCGTGCCGGTATTGGTCTATACGGGCGTCGTGGTCAAGGGCGACGATAGCCTGCTCAGCAACGCTGAGTTCTTCGCGCGGCAGCACGTCCCGCCGGTACAGATCGTCTGGCCGCCAACACTCGCTGCGATCCTGATTGGCGTCGTGGTCCTCTGCGCCGTCGCCATCACGCTGATGACGCGCACGGTCTCGCGCCCCGCCATCGGGCGCACTCTGCGACTGAATGAGGATTAACGTGGCATCACTGGCAATGCCTGCGCCCTGCATGCATCCTGCCTATGCCAGCTCGAAGACCTTTGGATGGGGTAACGGCTCCCCATCCTCTCGCGCAAATTGGATATAGTTCTCCAGCGCGTTGCGTCCGCGCGCTGCCGCCTCTTCATAGGTTTTGCCGCTTGCTACTGGCATCGCATAGCGATCCGCCCACTCTGGCAAGATCACGACATACGACTGATCGTCGGCACTCCACTCGATGACGATGGAGTAATGCGGAATCTCGTCACTCATGGTTGCCCCTGCTTTCTCCGTGCCTCATCCAGTTCGCGCTTGGCCTCACGCAGATTCTTTTCGTCGTAGTGCTCTGCGTCTTTGCCGTCTACCCCATCCACCGCATAATGCTTCCTCACCAGTGGATGTGAAAACACTGTGTGTGTGGTCACCCTTCCCCTGACGCTCGCTGAAGCCCGCCGCGCGATAGTCTCGGCGAATGTCACGCTTCTTTCGCGGCATCTGTTCTCCCACCCATCATACGTGGTGAAAACGATTGCTACACGTCAGCTCATGATTGAAACCATATCTAGGGAGCCCGTCGCCCAGAGAACGCTCAGGGTGCAAGCGCTTATCCGCGGCTCACGGAAGCGAGGAACGAGGTTAAGCGGTCATTGTAGGGCTGCCCCGTTGCGGGGATGGCATGGAATGCGCCTGATATTACTGCCCGCTCGGCACCTAGCCGCTGGCTAATGACATCGCAGACGGCTGTGAACGCTCGCCCCGCGCGTTGATGCGGCTGCTCTCCAGGAGCATCCCAGCCGCCGGAGATGACCAGTGTGCGGAACTGTGCCGCCGCAAGTTGGTCCAAATCGATCGGGGCATTCCAAGGCGCGTGCTCAAGCCGCGCAGTATTCAGGTTTTTGCGCTGGCGCGGCGAGAGCGACGGGACGCTATCAGGGGGGAACCCCAGCAGGCTGTCGAAGCGGACATCGTACTCCTCAGGTGTGAGGTGAGGCGCCTCCGCGAAGAGGGGAGCCAGCCGGTCGATGAGCCATGCCGCGTCTGGGTGGTCGCGCGCGACGCCGAAGGCGGGTGGCTCATTCACCGTAAGCGAATAGACCGCCTCGGGGCGGACCTGAGCTGCCAGAAGCGCTATCACCCCACCGTATGATTGCCCTACCAGGTGCGCCCCATTCCCCAGCAGCGCGGCTATATCGCTCGCCTCCTCAGCGAAGCCATATTCAGGCGGGCGGTCGGGGCTGTCGCCATATCCACGCCTGTCGACCATGCGCAACTGGAATTGGCCGGCGAGCGGCTGCTGTCTTGCCCAGGTGCCGTCGCCGTCCGAGCCGGTGCCATGCACCAGCAGGATGGGCTCGCCTTCGCCCACGACATGCACTACGAGATCGCCTGGTGGAAGTGTTGGATGAGCCATAGTAGACCTTCCTGCTCTGT
>DASVOW010000457.1:0-6289 GCA_036383155.1 Ktedonobacterales bacterium | reverse complement strand
GGCGGCGTGGTCGCGGGGGGTGTTGGGGGTGGCGGGCACACGGCGCGCGGGGATGAAGGGCTCGGCCTTGGGGGAGGGCGGCATGGGGTAGCTGGAGGTGTACGTGTCGTCGGTGTCGTTAACGGTGTCAGTTGCGGGCATGGTGGTGGTAGGGTCGGTGTTTGGCGTGATGGTTGTGGGCGTGATGGTTGTAGGATTGGATGCGGCGGTGGTGTTGGGGTCGAAGGTCATGGGGTGCGCTTCCTTTCGGTAGTGAGAACGGGCGGGCGGTGGCCGGCGGTTAGGAGCCGGCGGTTGAAACCGCGCCTGAAGGCGGCCTGCGGGCCGACGCAAAACCCGGCCAGTGCCTGGCAGTCAATTCGCGGGTTCAGATAAGGCAAGCGTGTGCCGGGTGGGTACGGTGTCCATATAAGAAATAATGTTCTATAAAAGTAGTATAGATCGGGACTGGGGGGTTGTCTGCGTTTTTTCTCGTTTGTTTGTCGTCTAAAATTCGTCGATCACTCGTCTTTTTTTCGTCGATCACTCGTGCGAGGCGAGCGATGATAGATGGAAGGGTGGGAAAATTCGGGGGTTGGGGGAGTGGGTGGAGGACGAGTAGAGATGTTGAGCTGTTGATAGGCGATTGGGAGATGGGTAGTCGAAACGGCACTTAGGCGCGGCAGGCGCCACGAGGTCTGGCCGGTGACTGGTGCCCGGCAGCCGAGTTGGCTGTCAATTGCGCGGACTGGGCCGATGGCGATGGGCGACTGACGCTTCATAAGTCCTGATGGGATACGAACATATGCGGGCTCGTGGGGGTGGCATTCTCAGCTGTGACGTGGTGAATTTCCCTTGAGAGATTGTGAATGATGCGCGCGCGCTCCGCGCGCATCGCCTGTGGCATCAACGCCGCAGGGTACCGCGAGATCCTGGGTATTCAACTGGGCGATAGCGAGTCAGAGGGCAGTTGGACCGCCTTCTTCGCCTGGCTCAAGCGCCTTGGCCTATCGGGAGTCGATCTGGTCGTCTCGGATGCGCACGGCGGCCTGGTGGCGGCCGTGCAGCGTCAGTTCCAAGGCTGCACCTGGCAACGGTGCCAAACGCATCTTGCCGGCGACGTCCTCGAAGCGACGCCGAAGAGCCTGCGCCAGGACGTGCACGAGCGTCTGCGCATGCTCTTCGAGGCGTCCGATCTGCCCACGGCGCGGGTCCTCTTGCAGGAACTGCTGGAAACCTACACCAACAAGTCGCCTAAAGTGATGACGAACTTGGAGGCGGGCTTTGACGACGCGAGCGCCGTGTTGGCCTTGCCCGAACCCTATCGCCGGCGCCTACGTACCTCCAATAGTATAGAGCGGCTCAACGAAGAGGTGCGGCGGCGCAAACGGGTGATCCGCATCTTTCCCAATCGAGAATCAGCAGCTCGCTTGCTGTTGGCGCTGCTCATGGAGCAAGATGAGCAATGGAGCACCGGGAAGCGCTATTTCGACATGGCCGCCTATTGGCATTGGCGCCAAGCGGGCGAAGCCCAGCAGGGCCTGCCGAGGCAGGCGCATCTCGCCTGAGCAGGATGCGCGTTACCAAATGGGTGGTGGATCCGCTGGATCCCTTTGGCAGCGTTGCGGAGCGATATGTGCCGGCTCACATGCCGCGTGGGCCGTTGCGTGGGGTAACAGGGAGTCCTCGGACTCGGGAGCACGACAGCATGCCACAGGCACCACTGAGGCGACCCTGATCGATGCGAATGCAGATGCAGACAGACAGGAGGAGGACAGCCATGCAGTTTGCACAGCGCGCGTCTTGGCAGGTACGCTCTGACATTCCTGAAGAATTGCAGTTTGGCGGCGTTGTCGGCGAGCAGGCAGGTTTCAGCCTAGCTCCCGACCAGTCGCCGCGCGACCCGACCGAAGACGCCTGGAGGGCGTGGTGGGACCGGTTGCTCACGCAGACCTTTGATGTGCACATGGTGCAGGTGACGCAGGAGATACCAGCGACCTCACCTGCAGAGCACCAAGCGCGCCTGTTGGAAGCAGCTAGGCGTGCCCGCCAAGGGTTTGGGCCGCCCGACTTTCCCGAGCTGACCCATACCCCCGATTTGCAGCAGCTCTGCCAACGTGAATGGCCGCTCTTTCAGCGCAGTTGGGGGATCGTCGGTGGCCAGAAGTCGGTGCTGGTCGGCGCGATGCAGGAGCAACTCCAACGCGTGCGACTCGACCGCCTCGTGCGCGCCTGTGCAGCCGAAGCACGGAAGTCCGAGGCTGCCCCATTCGTTCTACGTGTCGATTTTGTCCGCTGGCCTCAAGACTACCAGCACCGTGTCTCGCAACGCCATCTCGTGCTCGGCGCGCGCTACCTCGAAGCAGCGCACGTAAACCGCCTGCAGGCGATACTCCACGCCACCATCATGCCGCTCGTCTAACAAGTGTCTGCTGAAAACACGCTCACTGGCCTGCTGGATAGAATTGGATGAGACTGGTTGAAACCCCGAGAGGAGGATGCCACGTGCGTGGACATGTCGTCACATAGGCTGCGGTCGTGCAACACACAACGGTCTATCGGAGTAGACAGTTTCCAGCACACACTGGACGTGACCCACGCATATCCGGCCTAGCCGTTGATGTATTTTGATATGCATCTGGTGTTGTTTTCGCTAAGGATCACTCAGTCGTAGATGTGATACATGCAGAGCTATACAGGGATGTTGGTGAGGGGAAGAACGACAACGTTCTTGTAAACCGGCGCGGTTGGTGTGGGCGCAAAAACGCTGGCGCTTTTGCAGTCGGTCCCGGTTCAATATCCTCGGGTGGGGTCTACGACGTTGCGCATGGGCTGGCCGGTGCGGTAGCGGGCGAGGTTGTCGAGGAAGAGATCGGTGAAGCGGCGGCTGTACTGGTCGGTGGAGCCGGAGATGTGGGGTGAGATGATGACGTTGGGCATCGTCCAGAGGGGGCTGTCGGGCGCAAGCGGCTCATGCTCGAAGACATCCAACGCGGCGCCGCCGATCTCGCCCGCGCGCAATGCTTCGATCAGCGCTGGCTCGTCTATGATGGTGCCGCGAGCGATGTTTACCAGGAGGGCGCTGGGCTTCATGGCGCGCAATTCGGCTGCACCGATGAGATGGTAGGTCTCGGGCGTGGCGGGCACAGACACGACGACGAAGTCCGCCCGGGAGAGCGCGTCGTGCAGGCGGCTCATTGGCAGCAACTCGTTGGCGTCGGAGTCGGTTGCGCCTGGTTGTGCGGTGCGGCGTGTGGCAATGACGTGCATGCCAAAGCCGCGTCCGAGGCGGGCGACATAACGGCCAATTGCGCCGAGGCCGATGACGAGCAGGGTGTTGCCGTAGAGCTCGCGTCCGGTGAGCTGGCGCCATTCGGGTCGCGGAGGCCATGTGCTGGTGCGCTGGGCCTCGACGATCTGGGGCCAGTGGCGCAGCCAGGCAAGCAGCATGCTGAAGACGAACTCGCCGATGGGGACGGAGTGCACGCCGTTAGCGGTGGTGACGATGGGTCCGCCGGGGCGCACGAGGCCGGCGCGAAGGACGTGATCGGCGCCCGCGCTGGGCAGGGCGATCCAGCGGAGGTTTGGGAGCAGGTCGAGCGTGTCGGGCGATGGGAAGAAGGTGCAGAGGACATCCGCCTCCGGGTGAGCGCGCATGGCCTCGCGAAGAGCGTCGCCGCCGCTCACGAGCAGTAGTGCGTCGGGGCCAAGGGCTGCGCGAAGTTGTTCCCGGTCGGGCGCCTCAAAGCCGAAGTCGCTGATGACGAGACGCGGCGTTGCCGTGTGTGATCCCGATGCGTCGCTCATCGTTCCAATCTCCCATTCCGTGACACTCTCCACCCTGGCACTTCCGCCGTTTCGCCATAGCTCACGCTTTGATCTGGAACCCTTGTGAGTAAGCGATCTGCAGGGATGAGATTGCATCGCTCTGCGGGCTATATTGCAGTGCAACACGATAGATGCCGGTCGGCCATATGTTTGGAGAGATGGCAGGTATGGTGCCCGGCGCAAGCGTGAACGGCACGGCGACGGAAGCTGGTATCTTCCGCACACTTGGTTGATCGATGCTGTCGCAGGGATCGACCGACACCCACGTATTCTGCTTTTGATTGTACTGCTGCAGCTGGAGGAATGTGCAACCTGAACGGCCCGACATCGAGTAGAAGTCGGTCTTGGTGGTATTGGTGATGGTGACGCCAATGGGCTGAGTGGACGTGTAGACCGCGCGATCGACGGTCAGTTGAATGGGACCGGTTGTCGGCGTTGGTAAAGGAGTCTTGCTCGTTTTGATGGTGCTGCTGTTGCAAGCCGCTAAGCTCGCCGCGAGGATGATTACGCCGATCAAGACAAGCCACACACGTGGCTGAGAACGCATAGCATTGCCTCCCTGTATCGAATAGCACGTGGCGCAGTCCCTATCATCTACCGATAGGCAACCTACATGCCAGTAAATAGACGAATTGGCGAGGCGTTGAGTACCGCTTCATAGCACGCTGTGTATCACAGCGCGCGCTATGAGAGCATGTTTTGTCATGTGCCGCGGTAGCCCCGTGTGACAAGAAGAGCAAGATGGAAGAAGTTCTTTTGAGGTTCGTGTGCCAGGCTTCTATCGAAAGGGGTGCTTTTGATGAACGAACCAGTTACAAACATCGACCCGCGATACAGCGATCCGGATGCTGTGGCCACGCCGTGGGATGAGACGCGTCGAGCGCTCGAGGAGGCCGAGCTGTTCTGGATCTCGACGGTCCGAGCAGACGGTCGCCCCCACTCCACGCCACTGGTTGCCGTCTGGCTCGATGGGGCGCTGCACTTCTCCACGGGCGCTACCGAACAGAAGGCCGTGAACCTGCGTGGGAACCCGCACGTGATACTGACGACCGGCTGCAACGACTGGGAAGAAGGGCTCGACGTGGTGGTCGAGGGCGACGCCGTCCAGATCACCGACGACGACATGCTCGAACGGCTTGCCGTGGCATGGGCCACCAAATGGGACGGGCGATGGCAATTCGAGGCACGCGACGGCGGCTTTCACCACAAAGGCGGTGAGATGGCCCTCGTGTTCAAGGTCCAGCCCACCAAGATCCTCGCGTTCGGCAAGGCCACCTTCAGCCACACACGGCACCAGTTCTGAGTGAAAGCGGCCAGTCTCGCCCATATGGTGCGAGCCTCAGAAGTCGGTGAAAGGCGAAGAAGCAGGACGGAGGAAACGAGTCATGAGCACCGCAGGATTGTCGAGCGCGCGGCTCGTGCGCATGCATGATGTGATGGTGGGGTATGTTGAGCGGGGAGAAGCGCCTGGACTCGTCACACTCGTCAGTAGGCGGGGCGAGGTCCACGTGGATGTCATTGGGACACAGGCATTCGATGCCCGTCGTCCCATGCGACGCGACACCATCTTTCGCATCTCTTCCATGACCAAGCCGATCATCGCTGTGGCGACCATGATCCTGGTGGAGGAATGCACACTATGGCTGGATGACCCGGTGGACGATCTGCTCCCCGAACTGGCCGAGCGCCAGGTGTTGAAGCGCCTCGATGGGCCACTTGACGAGTCCGTACCCGCAAAGCGACCGATCACAGTGCGCGACCTGCTCACCTTCCGCATGGGCTTCGGGCAGTTGATGGCGCCGCCAGATGCTTACCCGATCCTCAAAGCGGCGAACGAACAGCAGATTGGCATGGGGCCTCCGAGTCCGTCGACGATGCCAGCGCCCGATGAGTGGATGCGCCGTCTCGGAGGGCTTCCGCTCATGCACCAGCCGGGTGAGACATGGATGTACAACACAGGGTCCGACGTGCTTGGCGTCCTGATTGCACGTGCCTCAGGTCAGCCGCTTGAAACGTTCTTGCGCCAACGCATCTTTGAGCCACTTGGCATGAAAGACACCAGTTTCAGCGTACCGGAGGCATCAGCCGACCGGCTCACAACGAGCTACCGGCGTGATTCCACGAGCGGGACGCTGACCGTTTATGACGAGGCTGTGGGTGGCCAATGGAACCGCCCGCCAGCCTTCCCATCGGGTGCTGGTGGACTGGTTTCGACCATCGACGACTATCTGGCCTTTAGTCAGATGATGCTCTCTCAGGGCAAATACGGCAGCGAACGCATCCTCTCGCGGCTTGCAATCGAGGCCATGACGACTGATCAGATAATGCCCGAGCAGAAAGCGGCACCCAGCGTGGTCTCCGGCTTTCTTGGCGACCGTGGCTGGGGGTTCGGCGTCTCTGTGATCACCAGGCGCGACGACATCGCCGCGGTCCCGGGTCGTTACGGATGGGATGGCGGCATGGGGACCTCCTGGTATTGTGA
>DASVOW010000456.1:0-8698 GCA_036383155.1 Ktedonobacterales bacterium | reverse complement strand
TCGCCCTCACGAATCAGCTTCGCGCTGCCTGCGGTGTCATACTCCGCCACGACCTCCACACCAAGTTCTCGCAAGTAAGCGTCGCACTGCGCAAGCGCCTGAGGATGTGAGATTACACGGCGAATGTCGTCGCGCCGTTGGCCGGGAAATGCGAGCAGGCAGTGGCGCACCGCCAACCCAAGCTCACCGACCACATACAGGCCAGCGGTGCGTAGCAAATCATAGACTTCGTTGATACTGCCGGCTTGCGAATTTTCAATGGGGACGAGTCCGGAGTCCATCTCGCCACTGGTCACCGCCTGGAACACAGCAGCGAAGGTTGGCCGCGGCATCGGCTGCGCCGTCGGGCCGAAGTAGCGCACGACAGCCTCGTCACCATATGCGCCCCGCTCACCTTGAAAGGCCACACTCGGGGCTGTCTGCATTGATTCAGGAATTGCCATCGCCGCCACTTTTCCTGGTCTGACCGCAGTTCCGCATCACTGCTCGCTATATGCATGATGGAAAAGGGGAGACGGCGTGCAGAATTCTGCACGCCGTCTCCCCGATGAGCATACGTCCGCCCGGAGCGCGCCGTTGCGCTCCACACGCCCAAAGGACGATGGCGGCAGTCGTATCGCCAGTGTACTGGGAGACATCCTCACGCGTCAAGTGCTGTTTGGATGGCAGTCGCTAGCGGGTCATTGGGATATCACAGGCAAGACGAGGCGCGAGGGATGAGCAGCGTCGTGGATCACCGACTGATGAGCCGCGCGCATCTCCGTGCTCGTCGCGCTATTTTCTCCCGTATTCAGGTTGCGCTCCCAACGCGGGAAGCTGCTGCTGGTCACATCAAGGCGGATGCGGTGGCCGGGGAGGAAGACGAGCCCCGTGGACCACAGATCTACTTCGATGCAATAGACCTGGGATGGCACAAGAGGCGGCAGTGTGGCGCCCGGCCCCTCGCGATGACTCATGCGCATGATGCCATCGGTAATAGTGATTGCTCTGCCGTCGGGATATACATCTACAAGGCGCGCGACAAAATCCGTATCGGGCGCATCGCTGGCGACGTACAGCGTAGCGCTGACTGGGCCGACCACCTCCAGCGGTTCGTCAAGCGCGGCGGATGTATACACCAGCACATCCTGACGCTGCTCGATGTGGCGCTGATCACGTGGACCGGGGCGCAGAATCGAAGGCAACAGAGTCGCGCCGCCAACCGTTGGCACAGGTTGCGCCGGATCGTACACATACAAATCGGCGGCCGAGTCCACGGGCCGCTCGCGGCTCAAGACTCCGTCTCCCGCCACGCTGTTGGCGCGCCCCTGGCTATGCAGATACCATTCCTGTGGTTCGCTTCCGGCGGGTGGCCAGGTGTCGCTGCTTCTCCAGATGTTGGCACCCATGACGAAATACTTGACCGCGGGATGCGCGTCGAACCCATTTTGCGTGCCTTTCAGCCAGCGATCAAAAAATTGTAATTGCTGGCTCATCAGATCGATGCGCAGGTCCATCAATGCACCCGAGGAGGCAAATCCGAAGTCGAGGTCACCCTGCACCCGGTTGACATTACCATGCGTCCATGGGCCTATGAGGAGATACTGGTTGGCGCTGCTGTGCGCGCGCATTGCGGCAAAGTTGCGCAGCGTGCCGTTGAGGAAGATATCGTACCAGCCGCCGATGTGAAGGGCTGGCACTCCGAGCGTATACGCATTCGCGATGCGCGCCTGCTGCACATAGGCTGCGTCATGCCGATTATGGATCGACGAGTAAATCGGCGCCTCAAGCTCCAGGCGCGCCAGCGGGCCAAACCGGTCAAGCGGCAGCTCTGCATACCCGGTCGTCGGCAAGTTGTCAATCTCCTGCACCAGGCTATAAAGGGCTCTGCCAAACATCTCAGGATCACCCCGATGGCGGCGCGCTAGTTGGTCGATCCCCATCTCCAGGTTCCAGCCACCCTGCGCTCCCAGCTCTAACACCCCATTACGTATGGTGACGCCAGCAGTGGGATCATCGGAATCAGCCCAGGTCATCATCGGTGCGAGCGCGCGTAGAGCGGGCGGATGCTGTGCCGCGGCTGCCAGCTGCGTATGGCCGAAGTACGACACGCCATACATCGCGACATCGCCGTTCGAGCCAGGAATTGTCGTTGCCCACGCCACCGTGTCGGCGCCGTCGGGTCCCTCATGCACCAGCGGAAACCACTCGCCTTCGGAGGTGAAGGTGCCACGAGTATCCTGCACGACGACAACATAGCCGCGTCGTGCAGCCTGCCCGGGATCAAGCACGCTGCTGCCGAGAGGGAGATCTTTGCCATAGGGGAGACGCGTCAGCAGTACTGGATAGCTGCCCACTCCTCCATCGTCGGGGCGATACACATTCGCCCGCAAGACTGTGCCATCGCGCATCGTCGCCGGAACGTTGTACTCCACCCGAACACCAAAAGGCGCTTGTGGCATCATGTGCATCCTCGTCTCTTTTCGCGCCATCGCGGCATACATGCTAGAACGACATTGATCCTACTCCGATTCGGTTCTCATAGAATACAATAGGGGACGGCTCGTATGTGAGCCGTCCCCTTTCTCACGCTGTCGCAGCTACTTGATCTGGCTCTCCAGGCGCGTGAAGAACTGGTTGATCTGGCTGTCGATCACCGGGCGCGTCAGCGGATTGTCCAGCAGCGCGAATGGCCCACTGAGGTTGCCGGTAGCGCCGTAAGTAAGCAGCGTACCAGACCCATTGGGCGTGAGGTCGACGGTGAGGGCGCCGCTGATTGAGTTACCATTGCGCACGATCTTGAGGTGACTGGGGGCGGCATGCTCCGCGACCTGCAAGGTGCCGCTGTAAGGACCCTTGATCGGGCCAATGCCGGAGATCGTGGCTGTAACAGCGCTCTCGCCCTGCCAGGCGACGCTCTCGACACCGGGTATGGAGTTCTTCAGCACCTCAGAGTTATGCAGCGCATTCCACACTGCCTCCGGCGACGCTGCGAACGTATGTGTTCCAGTGAGTTCCATGAGTAAACGCTTCTCCTCTGTCAACGGTGTGCGACAGTATATGTATGATGGTGCGCAACAGCGCCAACGATCAGGCAGCCATTATTGCTCGTGCTGCATCATCGGCATCGCCACGTCCACCGCCTCGCCCGCTTGTCGAGCGTCTGCGGCGCCATTATACCGAGAAGTACGCAGAACTGCAAGTGTATCTCTACCATTGATGTTAAACAAGAATGCTCGAGACACCGTGAGGTACATTGGATTAGTGCCCGCCATCGCTATATGGATGGCGTAGCTCCACCGTCGAGCACAATGTCTTCGCCCGTAAGCGCCGGCAGGACATTGGAGGCAAGCAGCAGCGTAAGACGGGCGATCTCATCCATCGTAACCAGGCGATTCAGAGGAACGATGCGCGATTGGCGATGGATATACTCCTCCAAGGACACGCCCTTCGCCGCAGCCTCCATTTCGAACTGGCGCTGCTGGCGCTCCGTCAGCGTCCAACCCGGGCTGATAGAGTTTATGCGGACGTTGTGCCGGCCAAGCTCGCGCGAGATGCCACGGGTAAAGTTGACAAGCGCAGCGTTGACCATACTTCCTACAATGAAATCCTCAGTAGGCGTACGTGCTGCGCTGCCAACGATATTGATGATTGAGCCACTCCGCCGCTCCATCATGTGGGGCGCCACTGCCCGCACCATACCCACATAGCCGAAGCCCTTTACCTGCCATGCTTCCTGCAGTTCCTCATCGCTCATTGTAAAGAAATTGCCGGTATGCGCGCGGGCGGCGTTGTTCACTAGAATGTCTACGTGGCCCATGCGCTCGACGGCCTGACTGGCTACTCGCTCAATCTCGGCGCGCATCGTCAGGTCTGCCGTCAGTGTATGGATCGGCACGCGAGGCACATCAGAACCGGCAATGGCACGAGCAACTTCACGCAGCTTCTGTTCAGAGCGCGCCACCAACGCCAGCGTCACACCCTCAGCGTGAAGCGCGCGGGCGATGGTCAAGCCGATCCCCTGGCTTGCGCCTGTTACGATGGCGGTTTGCCCCTGCAACCCTAGTTCCATGCCGTCCCTCCAATCTATGGAGCGCCGTGGCTCTCCCAGCCACTGAAAGCGCGTGCTCTACAAACCACTTCAACTTTTGTGCGCGTGTCCGGACGTCTGCGATAACCACTAGAGCGTGTTATGGACTCGTACTAGGATGCCGAATTCAACGGCGTTTGCGGCAAGCAGTAAATGGCCGCCTGTCTGATCGAAAGCCCCATAAATTGGGCAATTCTAGATCGGTTCATAACAGGCTCTAGTACGCAGGCGCAAGATACACAGCTTCGACTCACCTGACCACTGGGTACATGCCGCCTATTTATTAAGATGCTTCTCTATCTCATACGCAGCAAAGGCGCCAAGCGCAATTGACGCAATGGGATGTTTCATGACGAGCCCAAATAGGCCTTTGTGCTCCTCGCGCGCGTGCTTATGCATATCAGCGAGTTGCTCTGGAGTCGCTGACTCCGGCTGCACAGACGCAAATTGCTGCGCGGCAGGATTACCGGACTGCTGGAACCCCTGGAGAAATTGCTGCGCGATCGCTTCGCGCTGCTCGGGCGTCAACTGCGCATAGATCGTTGCCGGGTCTTGCTGTGTCAGATCATCGCTCATCCAAATACCTCCCAACACCTGTGTCTGGCTCGCCTCAACGCGTCCCGCACGCACATCTAGCCGGGCGGGGTGAAGTGCACCATCCACGCGTGCGTGCCACGCTTCCAGCAATGTGGCATGCTCGCCCCACTGCTGTCAAGCCGCGATAGACCATTGCCAGCTCAGGCGTCTCTATCCAAATGTACGCGGAACGCGCAAGATGGTTTGAGGACGAGTAGTGAAAGTCGCCAGTTGTCGCGGCGCACCATCGCACTCTATTGCACAATCAGCGCACCCGTCTCATAATTCATGGAGCAAAGTGCAGACTGGCGTCACGCGAGAAGAGCACCTGTAACGTCCACCGCAATGCACGGATAATAAGAGTGGTATGTGAAAGTTCTACCATTCGACCATCTCGATCATCATTGCGCCTGATAAGGAGATAATTTAATGGATCTTGCCAGACTCTTTAGCCACAAAGAGCGCGAGCCAGCCGAGAAGCGTCCTGATGGGCTGGACCGCTTGCCGCCGGGACAGTATCACACGAAAAAGTGGCCGATCCTTTCATACGAGCCGACTCCCAAGTTCAACGCCACCACCTACCGCTTCGCGGTGTCGGGCGCTGTCGAGGAGCCGTTCGAGCTAACGTGGGATGAGCTACAAGCACTGCCACGCGTTACACTCACCTCCGACTTTCACTGTGTGACGACGTGGAGCCGCTACGACAATACGTGGGAAGGCGTCCACATTCGCGAGATCCTGCAACGAGCGCGGCCCACAGAGGCGGCTAAGTTCGTCACGGCCCGCTCATACACGGGCTATACCACCAATATGCCGCTCTCAGACCTGGATGACGACGACGTAATCATCGCATTCAAGCACGATGGCCAGGAGATCGAGCCGGACCACGGTGGCCCCGTGCGGCTGATCGTGCCCAAGCTCTACGCTTACAAGAGCGCTAAGTGGCTCAGCGGCCTGGAGTTCACGGAAAAAGATAAGCCCGGCTTCTGGGAAGTGCGCGGCTATAGCAACTCAGCTAATCCCTGGAAGGAAGAGCGTTACTGGTAATGCCGTGACGACGGGCAGAGGAAAAACACATCCTCTGCCCGTCTGTCTATATTGTGAGGAAGCGAGGGCGGCGCATGCGCAGAGCCACCGGATGCCTGCTCCTTCTAGCCAGCGTCATGGCGGCCTTCACCGTCATCGCGTCGGCGCTCGTTGGCCAGACCCTCACCGGCGCGTCCACTATCAACCTGCCGCTAGATGGCGCCATCCTGCTCATCGCCTTCGTCGTCTACTGTGTAGGCATGAGTCTGCTCTCGGCAATCCCCTCCGATATGCCGCGCCGCTCATGGCTCCCCTGGCGGCGCCACCAGCACTCCTGACTTACCTGATCGCTTCTGCTTGCTCGCTCTGCTGGCAGACAGAACAAAAGAATGTATTGCGATTCTGCAGAGCCAGCCGCTGAATGGGCGCGCCACAACGAGGACATGGCTTGCCCTGACGGGCAAAGACCTGAATATGCTTGCGCTGCGTGCCGAGCTGCCCGCGCAGGTCACCCATGGTGCCGCCACGGTCGATGCCTTCGCGTAGCACATCGCGCATCGCCGCCGTGAGTCGCTCCGCCTCATCGTGGGAGATCGCGCCCGCCGGCTTCCTCGGATCGATACGAGCGCGCCATAGGCTCTCGTCCGCGTCGCGATTACCCATCCCCGCGACAATATGCTGATCGAGCAAGGCAGGCTTCACTGGCGTGCGCTTCCGCGAGAACCGATGCTCCAGCGCGTCGGGCGTGAATGCTGCATCCAGCACTTCGGGGCCAAGTTGGTCGAGGTGCAAGCGTTTGTCAAGCTCACTAACAGGCAACAGTGCCGCACGCGCGTAGCCCTTCTTATCGAGTAAGCGCAGCTCTGATCCATCGTCGAGCGGCAGTGCGAGACACAACGATGGCTCGCGTAGTTCGCTCTGGCGCGCGAGGCGCAGTGAGCCAAAGAGCATCAGATGCAGTGCAAGCACACGATCACCGCTAAGTGCCAGCAGCATCCACTTGGCCCGGCGCGACACACCCTCGATCTGCGCTCCTGCTATCTCGTGGGAGAATACATCTGGCGGCACGAAGCGCACCGTCTGCGGCACCGGCACATCCCCCTCAGTAATAGTTCTGCCGACTATCGTCCGTTGCATGTCCCGCACGTACACCTCGACTTCGGGCAACTCCGCCACGTCTGCTTCTCCCTCGCAACTTAACTCCGACTAATCCTTCACGTTGCCAATTATGGCAGGCGTCATGCCAGCGGAAGCAGGACCAAGCACATATCGCTCAAACGATGGGAAACAGCCGTAGCAAGTGTGACGCACTTCTCACTCCGCAGCACCGTCGGCATGATAGGATAGGAGCCGTCCAAATCCGAGCACTTGTCATCGTAGATAGAACACCGTGCATCGAGCACAGAGAGGTGGAGCGTATGTGGGGACGGCGAGAACACACCACCGGGACGGCGACAAAAGAGGCGGATGTCGCCGGGCGTCCGCGTGCGTTGAGCACACTCGACGAGCTGCTGCGCCGCGCAGAGTGGGAGCGGCTAACCGATGCCAACAGGGCGACATTGCTCAGCCCACTCCAGGCCCAAGTTATGCCGGCATTACAGAGTGACAGCACGGAGGCAGCTAGAGCCGCCGACGATGTGGCCATGCAAGACTGGGTCGCTGGCATCGTCGAGCCACAGTTCCAGGCGGATGTTGCAGCGATCATCCAAGCATGGCTATCAGGTGGCGCTCCGAATGCACACCTCTTCATCGGTGGAGCTCCAGGGCAAGGACGTACCAGTCTCGTTGCAGCCATCGCGCGACGGGCCATGGCAAGCCAGCCGGTTCCCTCCGACTATTGCTATGTACCCGATCCCGACGCACTCGATAAGACGATACTGCTCACACTACCAAAAGGCACTGGCGAGACATTCGGCGCGATGCTATCGCCAGCGCTCGGCCTGCTCTGTCAGGCTTCAAGCGGCGACGCCAATGCCACGAACGCCGATGACACACAGAGCGATAACAATGCCCAGGCTGGCAACCCAACTGCAAGCACAAACGGGAATGAACCGAAAGCCGCCTCTCAGTCGCCGCTGCGCGATCTACTCCCACCACTCTTCCATGCGCTAATGGAGAAGGCGCCTGATGCTGGGCGCACCTATCTAGGCAAGCTGCGCGCCGCGCTAGAGGCGGCCAGCGACGCAGGCGATTCGCTCCCATTCTGCGGCAGTGACGATCCGGTGGTCGCTCACGTCGTGCCCATCCCCGACGACTTGCCCGCCCTCGCGAAGACGTCGCCCAGCCGCGGAGATCAAAGTAGCAAAGCCGCAGCCGGAGACGAGCAGAAGAAACAGACCGGCGCACCAGTGGTAGTGGCATCGCTAAACAGCACTAGTCTCAATAGCGCGCTGCTACGCTCCAATGGTGGCGTGCTCATCCTGCGAGCCGCCGATGTGGCCGACGGCGAAACGTGGTCCGCCCTCACGACCGCGCTGCGCAGCAAGAGTCTGACGTTGAAATCGGGCTGGCCTCCAGTCCCGCTGGCGCTGCGCCTCGTGCTGGTGGGATCAGATGATACCTACCAGACACTCGCCTCCAGCGAAGAATTTGCCCGCCTCTTCCGCTATGAGGCCTGGGGCAACTGGGACACCGATTGGACACGCCAGGCTGAGGCGACCTATGCGGCGTTCGCGGATGGAGTAAGCCAGCGCTACACCCTGCCAGGATTCGATGCATCGGGCATCTCCCGGCTGATAGAGGAAGGCGGGCGCCGCGTCGACGGCCTCAACCGCCTGCGACTCAGCGCCAATCTGCAATTACTCCATGATCTCGCATTCGAGGCAGCGCAGCTTGCCAAAACCAAAGGTGCGAATGTAACCACCGGGGCGCATGTCGCCGAGATGCTGCACCAGCGGCGCGCGCTCCAAGGCGTCGGACCGCTCCGCGTCCGCCAGGCAATTCTCTCAGGCGAGGACATCACGCCGACCGCCGGAGTCACTGTCGGGCAGATCAACGGCCTGGGCATCTTCGAAGCGCACACAGCTG
>DASVOW010000455.1:0-6593 GCA_036383155.1 Ktedonobacterales bacterium | reverse complement strand
GATATAGGGCTGTCCATCTATCGCAAACGCGACATGAGCGACGCGCCCACGCAGCAAGATCTCCTCCGCCATCTCAGGAACGGCTCGCTCGGGATGGCGGCGAATGCGCGAGCGCGCTGTCTTGCCAGACGTTTTCATTGTGCTGGCGGTGCTCGCCGAGTGTGCTTTCTCTTGCAACACTGTCGCGGATTGTATCTCTTTGCGCTCTGTCATGAGACATCTCCTCTTCCAACTCATGCCTGCATATGCTATGGTACGGAGAGAAATGGTATAGTACAAGCTCCAATTAGCTGTCAGGATACAAGGCCAATGCCAAACGCTCATGCTGTCGACCTGTTGATCACACTTGACCGGAGTGATACTGCCGCGGAAGGGCTGACACGCCAGGTGTATAGCCAACTGCGCGGCGCCATTGTCTCGGGACGATTGCGCGCGGGGGAACGGCTCGCGCCCACGCGCGACCTTGCGCGCCAACTGGGTGTGGCGCGGTTGACCGTCGCGACGGCGTATGAGTGGCTGCGCGCCGAGGGGTATGTCTACGGTAGAGTAGGCGCGGGCACTTTTGTCGCGCCCATTTTCTCAGAAGCCACGCAGACGGAGCGGGGGGACGACGGCCAGCTGGACGAGTCCATCGCGGGCGTGTCAGATGCCGATAGCGGCTCCTTCGGTGGAGCATCGCGGGTAGCGCCTGGGGTATCTCCAGCTCGTGCGCCACTATCTGCCTGGGCCAAGCGTATCGCATCTATCTCGGTGATAGGTGCGGGCGCATATGAGAGCGCCGACGACGCGCAGTTCGACTTCCGACCGGGCATTGGCGCGGGGGATGCCTTCCCCTGGGCGCGTTGGCGCCGTGTGGTTGGCTGGCAAGACCCCGCTGATCCGCAAGCAGAGCGGCGCATGCGGGCTCGCGAGCGCGCTGCTCACGTGGGGCGCTGGGATGCGCTGCTGGGGCCATTGGAGACGCGCGAGGCGATAGCAGCCTGGCTGCGTCGATCACGCGCTGTGCGCTGTGAGCCGGGGCAGGTGCTGATCGCGGGCAGTGTACAGCAAGTGCTGGCGCTACTCGCGCGTCTTTTGGTCGAGCCGGGTCAGGCGCTGATTGTGGAAGATCCGAGCTATATTGGCTTTCATGCGGCATTTCTTGCCGAGGGTGCGCGCCTCCAGGGCGTACCTGTCGATGGATCAGGGTTGCGCGTAGATGCACTGCCTGAACCATGCATCACGCCGCCGGAGCAACGGGCGCACCTTGCCATCGTCACCCCCTCGCATCAATACCCCACCGGGGTTACACTCTCGCTGGAGCGCCGCGTGGCGCTGCTGGAGTGGGCGCGCCGCGCGGAGGTGGTGCTGGTAGAGGACGACTATGACGGCGACCTGCGCCTCGAAGGTCAGCCGCTTGAGGCGCTACGCGGCCTGGATGAAAGCGACGAGGTGATCTACCTGGGCACGTTCTCGAAGGCGCTCTATCCGGCGATGCGGCTCGGCTACGCCGTGCTGCCTCACTGGCTGATAGAGTCTGTGGCTCGCGCGCGTGCCGCCAGCGACCGTCACCCCACGTGGCGCGACGCGGTGGCAGTCGCGCGGTTCATCGAGTCTGGCGAATTGGAACGCCACCTCGCGCGCGTACGCCGGCTCTACCACGCGCGCCGCGAAGCACTGGTACGGGTGGTGCACGATGAGCTTGAGGATGTGCTCAGCGTTGGACCCGCAGAGGCAGGTATCCACTTGCTGGCGCGCCTGCCGGTAGAGGTAGATGATGTCGCGCTCGCCGCTCGGGCTCGAGCCGCAGGCATCGCCATCACACCACTCAGCCCGCACTTTAGCACCAATCCAGAGCCCGGACTACTCCTCGGATTCGGCGCTATGCGTGAAGAGAAACTTGCGCAGGGCGTACGCCTGCTCGCTCCTATCGTGCGCGACGCGGTTGCGCGAGCCAATCGTCCTGCTTTGTAGACGGGCGGACTGAGTATGGCATAATAGGCGGCGAGTAGCACTTCCTCCCTGAGGGCAGAGGATGTGCACGCGTCGCCGTGTCGGTTTGCGGCGACCGGGTGAGTGAGAATGAGGATGGGTATCGTGGGGGATATGATCGCTTGTGATCACTGTGGTGCGTTGGCTCCGCATGCTTCTCGTTTCTGTCCCGCATGTGGTGAAGCGTTTGATGGTGAGTCTCATGGTGTAGGGGACAGTGACGCCGGGAGCATGCCGGTTGCGGAGCAGCTCGAAGCTGTGGGTATCGAGGATAGCACTGCGGGCGATGTCCAGCAGGTGCCGCTGTCCACATATGAACCAATCTCCAAAGGACGGTTCATCTGGCTCTATGTGAATGTGGCGCTACTGTGCATATTGGTTGGCCTCACCATCTCCAATATCGTTATCCCACCAGTGCGGGCTGACGACGTGGCTGCGACACCCACCGCGACAGCCACAGTGTTCGCGACCGATACACCTGTGGAGAATACACCTACGCGAAGCGCCTCTCCGACGCCTACAACTGCCGCCGCATGGAGGATTCCTACTGCTGCCCCGCCTGCGCCAAAGCCCTCACCCACTGCAACCGCGACAGCCGTGCCAACGGCAACGGCTGATGTGCCACCAACCCCTGTGCGTCCGACTCCAATACCTACACCTACTCCCTAGGCATGCTATCTTGAAAGTGACCGATCGGAGCCTGGCAGGCCAGACGAGGGAGCTAGTTCGTCACCGAACGCACCTGCGGTGTCGGACGTATACACAAATGCGGTGTGCTGCTCAAGCCGATCAATGGCGGAGCGTGGGCAGACCCAGCACAACACATCATGTACTCTTGTTTTCCTCTCATGGCGTTGGAGAAGAGAGATGGGAACCAAGAGGAATTGGAAGATTCGAGCCGAGCGATGCACGAAGGCAATACCTCTGAGACCTTGCTGTCTCCTCCACCACGGTCCCACCATCGGGCGCGGTGGTATGCCTGGGTCGCTGGCGGATGTATTGGCTTGTGCTTCCTGCTGGTTATCGGGTGCGCCTTATTAGGTGGCGCCATCTCGGGTCTCATCTATACGTTTGCCAATCAAAAGGAGGCAACGGCTACAGCCACACACACGCTTGCAGTGAGCGGCATGCCAACGCTCGATGTGACGAATGCGGCCGGCTCAATCACCGTCGAGCGTGGCACTGCCGAACAGGTGAAAGTGGTTTACTCCAAGCGCGCACATGATGTCTCGCAGCGTGATGCACAACGCGCGCTGGACGCCATGATAGTCTCGATTAGCCAAACTGGCAACACCATCACCGTCAAGGTGAGGTCACCAACCGCGGCAAGCATGGAGGCGTTCGGGAGCCAGCATAGCGTAGATCTCACGCTCGATGTGCCAGCCGTGACCAGCCTTCAGTTGCGGCAAATGGCCGGTAACGTACGTGTGAGCGATGTTAGCGGCACACTCATGGTCAACGTGCAGGCAGGGAACGTTGATCTACGGAATGTGTCTCTTGCCGGCAGCAGCAGCGTGCGTCTTGGTGCCGGTAACGTGACCCTCGACGGCTCTCTTCAGAATGGGAGTGCGCTGGAAATGCGTGTGGCGACGGGAAATGTGGACGTGGCACTTCCCCCCGATGCGGCAGTCCATATTACCGCTGATACAGCGCTTGGCGATGTGACGGCAGCAGGTTGGCCGATTACCACGACACATTCGGGTACTGGGGCCTCAGCGACGGGTGACACCTCCGTGAAGCCGACCAGCATATTGGCTATCCACGTCGATACGGGGCGCATCAGCGTGGGGATGCGTGGATGAGAGCTGAGAGGCTACGCGAAGGTGCTGGATGCTGTGAGTATCAGTGACAGATACCTCCGGGGCCGGTCGCCAGGGCACGGAAGGCGGCACCGACGATAGCGACGGCGGCGATGGTCATGATGATGATATCGCGGCGCACCTGTTTCTGATCGCTGTAGACGTAGGCAACGGGGATCGCAGCGAGCACAATGATGCCGTAGACATAGTGCAGCGCATCGCGCGGACTGCAGCCCTGGGTGACGAGGAGCCCACCAATGATTGCCTGCAGGACGCCGAGGCCAGCGGTAACCGCCAACAGTATGCGGAAGACGCGCTGTACGAGGTTGAGTGTGCCATTGGCCGAAGGCGCTGCTTCGGCTGTACCAGCGGGAGCCGCTACTGTGCTGCGGTGGACGAAGAAGTAGGCGATGCCAGCGAGCAGTGTCGCGCCACCCGCAACAAGCACAAGCGGGACCATGAAGTTATGCAACTGTAATAGGAAGCTTACCACGTTCTGCCCTCCAGAGAGAGGTGGCCGCACCATGGATGTTGGATCGAGTGCGGTGCCACATGTGTGTTCGACTCGACTATAGCGCCAGCAGTGACATTTGCGCAATCCCTGACAGCGGCAATTTAGGGTGCGCCAGAAATCTCTTGGGTGGAAAATCGAGCTTCGAGCGCATTGTTGGGGGACGGATCAGCGCGCGGCGCACCCAACGGAATGGCCGGACTTGTGCTGACCTCACAGACGCCTGGCAGAGGTGGCGGCTACATCGTCCAACCGGCTTGACGTTAATCTATTGTCTGCTCTACACTGCCCGGTGGATGCATCCTTGCGGCAAAGGAAAGGGGCGAGCGGTGGCGGAAGGCGGCGAGCGCGGTACGAGCGGCGGTCATCAGCGAACGGCGGGACATAGTTCTGCTACAGTGGTGCCACATGCTTGTTTTCTCTGCGCCTATAGCGATCACGTATGCGATGTCGCCAGCGTTGAGGGGCATATCCGTGATGTACAGATGCGCGGCCCGCGGGGACGCCAGCCTGCCGTACTGATCGAGACCGACGAGGGCATCGAGCTGCTGGTCGCGTTGCCCGAACATACGCTACCGCTGATGCGCGCACTTACTGATGTGCCGGCTGAACAGCGCGGTGTGCTCCGGTTGCGCATCTTCCACTTGTTACATGTGATGCCACCTGAGAAGGTGGATGGAGTTGTGGAAGAGCGCGGAGGCGGTCCACATGTGCTGCAAACCAGTCCGGCGAGCGCGGTGGTGCTGGAGCCGGATCTGCTGCTGAATATCACGGACATCAACAATGCCGAGTACTGCGTGCGCCAGTATCCCCTGCGGCGCATGGTTCCCTCGCCGCCGAACGCCGCGACCATGCGCGGAACGATCATTCACAGCGCTTTTAGGGATCTGCTCAAGACGGGTGGAAGCGGGCATGTACGCGATCATCTCGCACGCGCGTTGCATGCACAACTGACCGATCTGGCGCTACGTCAATTGTCGGTGGAAGGTGTCACCGCGGATGCCGAGCCACATTTGCGGGCACTGGATGCATGGTATGCGCGGGAGCGGGATAATCTCTGGGGCAGTGTACCGGAGGTTCGGGCTGAGACGTTCCTTCTTGCGCCGGAGGTTGGACTGAAAGGGCGGCTTGATTTCTTCATGCAGGATGCGCACGGCGGATCGCTGCTGGAATTGAAGACCGGCGCCGCCCATTCCGCACTCCCCAAGCGCGAGCATCGCTGGCAAGTCTACGGCTATCAGACGCTCCTGGCGGCAAGGCGCCCGGACGCCGAGCGACGGCCCGGCGCGACGCTGCTCTATAGCGGGACGCCTGGCCAAGCCGAGGGATATGGCATTCCCTTCGCTGTACGCGATCTGCATCGCGTGCTCGATCTGCGCAACCAGCTCGCGTTGGTGCATGCCAGTGGTGTCGTACCAGCGCCTCCCGGCCCTGGCAAATGCGCCAAGTGTATGCTGCGTGACGACTGTCTACGCGCCTCACATCTATTGGGCTGGCAGCCACCCGACAGCGACGAGCAGCAGGCGATGCCGCAGCCCGCCGAGGCTGAGTGGTTTGCTCAACAGTATGAATTGTTGCGGATGGAGGCGCGGGCGGCTGAGGAACAGGCTATATTGCTCTGGCGGCTCTCGGCGGAGGAGCGCCGCGCCGCCGGTATCGCGCTTGGCGGCCTGGAACTGGCTGAAGAACCGGCGACCACTGAGAGCGGCGAGTGGGAATACACATTCCGCTGCGAGAATACATCGGAGCTGCGCGAAGGGGATGCGGTGCTGCTTAGCGACGGCGATCCGGTGCGTGGCGCGGTGGTCTCTGGCACCATTCTGCGCCTCAGCGATAGGGGCGTGACTGTGTGGACGCCGGAGCGTATTGCCAACCCCGCTCTCCTCGATCGCTACGATAGCGATATCGTCCACACGCGGACGGCGCGCAATTTGTGGCGATGGCTCGACACGGATCCGCGCCTACGGTCACTCGTCGCCGGCACGCAGGCACCAGTCTTTGATGCGAGGCCGGATCTTAGCGATCTGTCTTCGCACTTCAACCTTGAGCAGCGGGAGGCCATTGGACGGGCACTGGCGGCGCGCGACTTTCTGCTCGTGCAGGGGCCACCGGGGACAGGCAAGACGCGCGTCGTGGCCGAGATCGCGCGACGTGCCATCGCCCGAGGGGAACGGGTGCTCGTCGCGGCGTTCACTAATCAGGCAGTCGATAACGTCTTGCTGCGTTTGCGCGAGGAGGGCGTGGATGATTTTGTGCGGCTGGGTCACGAGCTGAGCGTCGCGCCGTCGCTACGTGGACAGCGGCTGGCGGAA
>DASVOW010000454.1:0-4629 GCA_036383155.1 Ktedonobacterales bacterium | reverse complement strand
GTGCGTCGCGTCCGCGCACGTCGTGAGATGAGCTTAGCGCGGGAGTGTGTCTTGAGGTGTCGCGGTGGCTCCGCGCGATGGTAGCAGCGGCTGACGCGGATGGCGCGGGATGCGCGTTCCCGACCAGAAGGGGCCATCCTCGCCGGAGGAGCGCCACCACCAGCGCCAGTAATGCCCGCGCCAATGTGCGATAGCGTCGGGCGCGATAGTGAGCAGGGCGAAGCTGACGGCGAGCAGCAGCGCGAAGAGCAGCGCCAGCATCACGCCGCTCCCTGCTCGCCACGCGAGATAGGAAAGCGCGCCACTCACCAGCAGCGCGACGATTGCGCGCCCGGCGACGGAGCGTTGGACTCTACGCATGATGTCTTACCTGCTTTCTTCCCCTCGCGGCGGGTAGCGGCGCATCCAGTCTGCGCCCCTGCGCACGTGAGCGCGCAGCCGTTGAGCAAGAGGCTGCACGGCGGCAACGCGTCGATGGACCGGTTGTATCTTATACGGGTGTAGTGCTTCGCGCGTTGGTATTGCTCAGAGAGGATGTTGGGCCATCTCTTGCGCTGGATCGTACATGTGGGAAGCGAGTGTGAACGCTCCAGATATCAGACGATGATGTGTGAGTCAATCCGCGCGAAAGGGGTGCGGTATGGGATTCCTCGATAGGCTGCTTGGGCGTCGTGATTCCAGTCGAGATCGCGAGTACGAACAGCAGCAGCAATGGCAACAGCAGCAGCAACCGCTGAGCCAGCAGCAGGCCCAACAGGCGCAATCTACGGCGGGCGACCGTCCACAGTATGACATCCAGCCGCGCGATCGCAACTTCACGGATGAGCAGGCCATCGAGCGCTACAAGTATATGTTGCGCACGGCGCCGCCGGAGACGATCGAGCAGGCACACGAGGAGGCATTCGCCAAGCTGACGCCGGAGCAGCGGCAGATGGTGCTGCATGACCTGATACAGTCGGCTCCGCAGCATGAGCAGGCATCACTCAGCAACGCGCAGGATGATCCGCGCACGCTGGCGCGACTGGCGACGCGGGCGGAGGTTCGTCAACCTGGCACGCTGGTGCAGGTCTTCGGCGGGGGTATGCCCGGCGCGTATGGCGGCTACGGCGGGATGTATGGTGGCCCAGGCTACGGGTACGGCGGCATGGGGGGGATGTTTGGCGGCATAGGGGGCAGCCTACTCGGCAGCATCGCGGGCGCGTTTATCGGCACGATGATCGCCGATCAGTTCTTCAACTCAATGGGCGGCTTTGGTGGGTTCGACCGTGATGACCAGGGCATGTATAACCAGGGCTACGATCAGAACGACCAAGCCATGGGCTACGATCCGTCGCAAGACCCCAACAACGCCAATGCCTCCACCATGGACTACCCGAACGATCCAAACGCCGGCGGCAACGACTACGGCGCGGACTCGGGAGCGGACCAGGGCGCAGATTTTGGCGGTGACTCGGGCGGCGACTTTGGTGGGGACTTCGGTGGGGACTTTGGTGGCGGCGACTTCGGTGGGGGCGATGCGTTCTAGCGAGTGATCGGTCCCGCCGTGAAGAGCAAGCCCACAATCAGGCCCAGCACCGCGCCTGCAAAGACCTGGATCGGCGTATGGCCGATCAGCTCGTGCAGGCGCTTTTCGTTGAGGCCGCGATGGTAAAAGAAGTCGTCGAGCATATAGTTGAGGATGCGCGCCTGCTTGCTGACTGCGAGACGGACACCGGCGGCGTCATACATCACCACGCCCGCCAGCACGGCGGCAAGCGCAAACGGGGTAGACTGTAATCCGTCGATGCGCGCGACGGCTGTGGCAAGCCCCGTTACCAGCGCTGAATGTGAGCTGGGCATGCCGCCCGACGCGACGATGTAACTCAGATTGAGCTTGCGGGTGATCGCCAGGGCACGTACTGTCTTGATGAGCTGCGCGAGAAGCCATGAGAGGAGCGACGCCCAGAGGACGTGATTGCTTAAGAGTTCATTCATCTATCGGCCTACATGTCATATCGTCACTCTCGCTCGTCCAGGCTGGGCGGGGAGGTGTGTCATAACGTTCGCCTAGTCGTCGCCGTCGGGATCGAACGGCTCCAGGATATAGATGCTGTCGCCGTCGCCCTGCGTTCCCGCGCCTTCGTCGAGGCTCAACCGCTGGATGCGCAATTCGGCGCGGTCGAGCATTTCCTGGCAGCGGCGCGCCAGTCGCACACCTTCCTCATAGAGGCGGAGGGCTTCTTCGAGCGGAAGCTGGCCGCTTTCGAGTGCGTTGACGGTCTCGTCGAGACGGCCAAGCGCCTCCTCGAAGGCCAATGGCTCGTCCTGCGGCGGCTGCGGCGGCATGGACGCGCCATTCAGACTGGTGGCACCGCGCCGTCTGCGTTCGTTGCTCATAGCCTTCATCCTTCTCTCTCGGTAGCATCATCCACGCGCAGATCAGCCACAGGAACCGTGCGCGTACGCCTGCCCGCCGGTCGTTGTACTGCGCCCGGCGGCGCGGTATCCACATCTGGTGGTGTGTCGAGGCGAGGACCGGCGACGGCGGCAAACGCGCCATCGCTCACGCGGATTGAAAGACCCTGCCCGGGCGATACTTGCGCCACGTTGGTGACGAGCGCACCATCCACCTCGCGGCGCACCACCGCGTAGCCGCGCCCGATTGTCAACAACGGGCTGAGCGCGTGCAAGCGCAGAGCGGCTCCGCGCAGATGCTCTCGTTGCAGCTCGAATGACGATTGCATCCGCAGCGAGAGGGCGTGCACTGCATCGTCCACCTGCTGGCGCGCGTCATCCACGCGTCGTCGTGGGCTGGCGCGGTCGAGCCGATGCGACTGGGTGCTGAGGTTCGTGCGCTCCGCATCCAGGCGCATTTCTACGAGAGTGTACAATCGCTCGCGCGTCTCATCGAGCGCGGATCGCCACGAGGAAGCGTCAGGCACGGCGGCATTCGCGGCGGCGGTGGGAGTGGAGGCGCGCAAGTCGGCCACGAAGTCCGCTATGGTGAAGTCGGTTTCGTGGCCCACACCCGTCACTACCGGCACAGCGGATCGGGCAATCGCCCGCGCCACCAGCTCCTCGTTGAATGCCCATAGCTCCTCCAGCGAGCCGCCGCCGCGCGCGACGATAATCACGTCCGCCTCGCCGTGATCGTTGAGCAGATCGATGGCATCGGCCACTTGCTCGGCGGCGCCGTCGCCCTGCACCAGCGTCGGCGCGAGTATCACGCGCACGAGCGGGCAGCGCATACGCAGCGTGCGCAGGATATCGCGTAGTGCGGCAGCCGTGGCGGAGGTGACGATGCCGACGGTGGCGGGGCAGGGCGGCAGGGGACGTTTGCGCGCCTCATCAAATAACCCTTCGGCTTCGAGCCGCGCCTTGAGCGCCTCGAAGCGCAGGTGCAACTCGCCGATGCCCGCCTCCTCGACGGCATCCACATAGAATTGGTAGTCGCCGCGCTGCTCATAGATGCTGATGCGTCCGTGAGCCAGCACAGCCATGCCATTGCGCAGCGGCGGCACCGCGCCCCACCCGCCGCGAAAGAGCACGCAGCGCAGCGTCGCTGTCCCGTCTTTGAGCGAGAAATAGCGATGTCCGGCCGCCGACTGCGTGTAGTTTGAGATCTCGCCGCGCACCCAGACATCCTGCAGGAAATAGTCTTCTTCCAGCAGGTCTTTGAGATAGCGGGTGATGTCGCTGACGGCGACAATACGCATGGGCGTCTAGCCTTTGCAGTGCCTCGTCTCGTGAGAGGGCGAGGCTCTCAGCATAGTGTCAGTGTGCTTCTGGCTCGACGATCAGCAATGGCTGGCCGTATTCGACTGGCTGGCCGTCGGTGACCTTGATCTCGACTACGCTTCCGGTGTAGCTCGCCTCGACTTCGTTGAGGACGTTGAGCGCCTCGATAGCGGCGACCACCTGGCCCTCGCGCACGGTGTCGCCGACGGCTACCAGCGGCTTGCCGTCGGGCTTCATGCTGGCCCGGAAGATGCCCACGAGCGGCGCGCCGATGGTGAGCGTATTGGTCTGCTCCTCTACCTTCTCCGCCGGTGCCGGATCATCGGGCCACGTTGCCATACTCTCAAGATCACCCGAGAACATGACAGGAGCCGGCTTGCGCAGGGTCAGCTTCAGGCCGGCGGTCTCCTGCTCGATAGTAATTTCGTCGATATCACCGTCGCCCATCAGCTTGACGAGCTGGCGGATCTCGGCGACATTCAGAGTGGATGACTGCGCGGGCCGCACATCGCCCCCGCGCTCGATACGCTCGCGCGCCATGCTCCGTCTCCTCACTCGCTCAGTATTCGCTCAGTCACCACACACTCACCGCCAGAGCAAGAGCGTGAATACGTGCGGCTGACGTATCCACGCCGCGCTTACACCACACGCTCGACATAGGTGTTGGTGTCGGTCTTGACCCGTATTTTGTCGCCGGTGCTGACGAAGAGCGGCACCTGCACCACCAGGCCGGTTTCAAGCGTTGCCGGCTTCGTGCCGCCGGTGGCGGTGTCGCCCTTGAAGCCGGGCTCGGTGTACGTCACCGCGAGATCCACCGTAATGGGAAGCTCGACGTTGATCGGCTCATCGTTATAATACACGACATCGAGCTCCATGCCATCCAGCAGATAATTCTTGGCGTCGCCGAGCTGC
>DASVOW010000453.1:0-6246 GCA_036383155.1 Ktedonobacterales bacterium | reverse complement strand
GCCGCCGCGCTCTTCCTCGACGGCCTCTCCGCCGCCACCGAAGAAGCCGACCTCAATCTCCTGCTTATCCCCGGCGCGGGACGGCGCGACCCCGCGTCCGTCGTCGGCGCTGTCGTGGACGGCTTCCTCATTTACACCATGGCCACCAACGATCCCTTGGTCACCGCCGCCCTCGACCGCAGGTTGCCAACAGTCGTGGTCGATCAGCCCCGGCGCGACGACATCCCCTGGGTCGGCATCGACGAAGAGCATGCGACCGGCCTCGCTGCCGCGCACCTCCTCTCCCTCGGACACCGCCGCTTCGGCGTCATCACATTCCGCCTCTCCCCCGAAACGGTGAGCGGATTTGCCGATCAGCGCCAGCAGAACGCGGGCACCTACCAGCTGACGCGCGCCCGCCTGCGCGGCTACGCCCAAACGCTCGCGCAGGCGGGCATCCCATGGGACAGCGTTCCCGTCTACGCCTGCGCCGAAAACAGCCCGGCGGAGGGAATGGCTGCCGCAGCCGCCCTGCTCGCCCTCGATCCCCGACCCACCGCGCTGCTTGCCACCAGCGACCAGCTTGCCATCGGCGCGCTCGACGCCGCCCGCCAATTAGGGCTGATCGTCCCTGCCGATGTATCCGTCGTCGGCTTCGACGATAGCGCCCCGGCCACTCACTCCATCCCTCCGCTCACCACCATCCACCAGCCTATCGCCGAGAAAGGGCTACTTGCCGGGCGTCTCCTCGTCGCCCGCCTGCGCAGTGAAGAAGCCCCACCCTCGCAAACCCTCCCGACCCACCTCGTCGTTCGCGCATCCACCGCGCCCCCTTCACCTGATGATGCGAGTCGTGAATGAGTATGGCTACCGCCTCGGCAGGTTACCGTTTCACCAATGCCGGGATCGCCCGCTGGACACCAGTCAGGGAGTACACTCTACCCTCCTGCCACTCTCTCATCCCTCTTTTGTCATCCTGGGCCGGTCAAGCTTAGGCCGGTGGCTGCGAGCTTCGAGCTCGTCTGAACACAGGCGATTGATGCCCCTGTCATCAGTTCCAACGCGATGCCGCAATTCACAGGCATTCGTTCGTTCCCGGCATGACACAAGAGAGAGGGATAACGTGGGGACTAGGCCTGGACATCATCGGTCAGACCGCAGGGTCAATAGGGCCACTTCTGGTGGACTCCCTATCCGGATGTGAACGCCGCTAAACCCTACACCGCGTGATACGAACAGCGGTATCCCGGCGAATGTAGCCAGTCCCCTGGTATACTCTCTGGCGACCTCGGTTATCGTGAGAAACCTACTGAGCAACGGTATCCTCACCTGCCCGCCATGGGTATGCCCAGACAGAATGAGGGATGGTCGCTTGGTCGCGAGCCTGAGAACGATGTCGGGGCTGTGTGCCAAGAGGATGGTGCACGTATCCGTGGGGACATCGGTGTACGCACATACGATGTCATCCCGAGCCGTTGCTGGATCATCGACACCTACGACGTACACTCCTCCCCCTAACAGAGGAGCCGCTTCATTCGCCAATACCTTGATGCCAGCACGTGTCAGCACCTTGTAGAGTCCGCTCGCGTCATTGTTGCCGTTGGCATTTCGCCGTCCAAACGGCGAGTGGTCGTGATTGCCAAGAACGGCGAACGCAAGAGAGCCGGGCATTTGTGCCAGAAGTTCCGCAAGACGAGGCAGATCGTCGTCTACTTCGATGAAATCCCCCGTGTAGCAGACCGCATCAAAGCGCAGTTGAGTTAGTAGATTAGGTAGTTGCCAGGCATTTTCAGAACCCGGGTGAACGTGAAGATCGCTGACATGCAGCAGGCGAAGGCCGTTCAGATGCCTGGGGAGGCGCGGCACGACGAGATCGACCTTCGTAACAGTAACACGCGGTGGTGGCATTACTCGCGAAAGTACACGTACTATGAACCTCGTGCACCCACTATCTATGATTCCGTGCATAAAGGTTGCTACCCTGTTTGTACCATCAAGCCGAAAGGCGACACGGCCATCCTTGGTGCGCATATATACCCCTAGCTAGTTTCGCACGCGGATCATCACCTACAATTCCTCGTTGTTAGCTGCCTGATTGTTAACTGCCAGGGTGACGATTCAGGCGGACTCAGACCAGCCTGGAGTGAGCGTAGCGCCCAGAAGTTACGCAGAACGTACGCGGCGTGACAAATCTGCAACGGTTGCCCCCGCGGGAGGCGGCCTACCGGCAACCCATAGGCGCGGAAACGCGCAAGCACGGCGGCAAGCCAGAGACCCCCGCGCGTGGCGGCGCTGCCAGGAGGAGGAGGAGGCGCGCGGGCACGAAGCGTTCTGAGGGGGAAGCAGCACCCGCAGCGACCCAGACCACACCTGATGGATCATAGCCCGTCGCGAAGCCCTGTGGCAAGCAGCAAGCACGTTGGCTCTTCGTCGTCTTGCTCTACTCCGGTACTGCCTGCTCCCTCATGCACGCCGTCAACCTGCTCTTCCCAACATGACAAAAGAGGGGTCAATCCCACCAAAAATACCAATGCGGCGCGTCGAGCAGGCGGGCAGCCAGATCTTCAATCGTGTTCGTCACAAGGTCGTACCCGATGCTCTCGTTGCAATACACCCTGTGCTCCACTGCCAGCGTCATAGCGCTGTTCCGATCGCGCGGCGGACGGCTCACCCGCATCTCGATGATGGTGTCTGTCATACCCATCACCTCGGCCCCATACTGTTCCTGCCAGTGCTTTAGCAGGCAGACATGCTCAGGAGGATTCGGGCAATCATTCCAGCCCCCAAAGTTCAGATACGCTGGCGCCTGCCATCCCTCCACTGTCGGCAGCAGCATGATATGCGCACGCTCCAGATGTCCGCCTGTAAGCTCGCTAGGTGCCGCTGGAATCGCACCCGGCTCTGGCCATTCCCCGCGCGGCAGCGCCTCGCTCAACGACTGATCGTACGCCCTCATATATCCTTCCAGGTTCTCGCGCAGCACCTGCTCAAAATCCAGGTGCAGACCCTCCTCGATGATCTCTTGCGGAGGCCGCCGCGCCACGCCACGATCCGAAATGTCCTCGATGCTCCCATATTCACCCACGATCACCGGCCAGCGCCCCATCTCACCCACGAGCCCCCGCAGCGTCTGCCACGTGCCCAGCGCCTCCACCCCCTTCACGCTCAACCGGTACGCAGTGCCATTCTCGAAGTCAGCAATATGTGTCAGCGACGCGGTATCAACCCCATGCTGCTGTAGCACAGTAACCAATTCTTGCCCATCTAACAAACTGTATTCCTTCTGTGTGGCGTCTTCTCATGTCTGCCGATACGCGCTACAGCCAAAGCGAATAGCGCATACTTTGGCAACTATACACGCCCTTCTCACAGAAGGCGCTGATAATGGTTACCACCATAGGAGCAGTGGCGCGATATCGTCACTCACCAGCGAACGCGAGTACTTGCTGGCGGAGTTGAGCGCCAAATTGCTGGCCTTGTGCCATCATGTGATCACGATACGGAGCTCGCAACACCTCACCTTCAGAAGGGGACATAAACCGATGAGTGGAGCCGTAGTAGCGGTAAGCAGCAGCCCAACCCACACATTTTCCAAACCGAATCAGCAAAGCATTCGACTCCTCACCGGACTAGGTGTAGAGGATGATGCGCATCTAGGTGAAACGGTCAAGCATCGCTCGCGAGTGGCACGTGACCCGAGCCAGCCAAACTTGCGCCAGGTCCATCTGATCCACGCTGAGCTCCATGACGAGCTTCAGGCTGCTGGTTTCACCGTGTCAGCCGGGCAGATGGGCGAGAATATCACGACGCGTGGCGTTGATCTGCTTCGCCTTCCAACTGGTACACGGTTGCATCTTGGCAACACTGCCGTCGTCGAAGTCACTGGCCTCCGTAACCCTTGCACCCAGTTGGACGACTTCCAGTCAGGATTGATGGCTGCAGTGCTGGGGCGAGACGAGCATGGTGCTCTCGTCCGTAAGTCCGGCATCATGGCGATTGTCTTGGCAGGCGGCGAGGTCACTCCCGGCGACCCCATCGTCGTCGAGCTGCCGCCAGAACCACACCGATCGCTTCAGCCGGTCTGACTTCCTGCGTGGTCTGCGCCACCCGCATACCAGCAGTAGAGTCGTATTGGACACCACGGCACCAGCGATCCCGTCATGCGCTATTGAACCGCTTGCCGCAGCGCCTGCACATCCTCCTCGCTGAGCTTGATGCTCGCGGCTGCGATATTCTCCTCCAGGTGCGCCACCGTCGCCGTTCCTGGAATCGGCAAGATCACCGGCGAAAGCTGCAACAGCCACGCCAGCGCAATCTGATGGGGCGTAGCTTGCAGCCGCTTGGCCATCAGATCGACGATACCACCTGACTCGGACAGGTCGTCCGTCTCCAGCGGGCGCCACGGGATAAACCCAATGCCCTCGCGTGCGCAGTAGTCCAGCTCTGCTTGCGACGACCGGTCTACCAGGTTAAAGCGATTTTGCACCGTCGCGATAGGCGTAATGCGCCGTGCCACCTCGATCTGGTCCACCGTCACATTCGACAGACCGACATGGCGGACTTTCCCCTCCCTGCGGAATTCGGCAAATGCGCCGACCGATTCCTCGAATGGAGTGCGCGGGTCCGGCCTGTGAAATTGGTATAGGTCGATACGGTTGAGCTTGAGGCGGCGCAGACTCCCTTCGAGCGCCGCTCGCAAATATTCTGGCCGTCCAATCGGCGCCCACTGATTCGGCCCCGGCCGCACCAGTCCAGCCTTCGTGGCGATCACCAGGCCAGGGGGATAGGGGTAGAGCGTCTCGCCGATCAGGCGCTCGCTCACCTCCGGCCCATACGAATCCGCCGTATCGATCAGGTTCACGCCCAGTTCCACGGCGCGACGCAGCGTTGCGCGGCTCTCCTCCACATTAGGTGGCTCGCCCCAGATCCCCGGTCCCGTCAGCCGCATCGCCCCAAATCCCAGGCGATGCACCGGCAGGTCACCCCCAATGTTGAAGGTTCCGCTCGCCGCCGCATCCAGCTTCGCAGCACTTGCCATACCCTGGCGACTCCTCTCTCATATCTTTGCGCCCTTGTTTGCGCCCCGTGGCGTCCTTGAGTGATGTACCCTCAACCATGCCGCATCAACGATGCCACCCGCCCTCCGCCTGGCATAAAGCTCAGGAGTGGTTACAACGCCCGCATCCCCGGCTATTGCCCCTGCCCCATGATGCCCTCGCGCCAGGCATAGATCGCCGCCTGCGTACGGTCGGCCACCTGCAGCTTGCCCAAAATATTGTTCACATGGCTCTTGACCGTGCGCTCGCTGATGACGAGTCGCTCTGCGATCCTCGCATTACTGCATCCCTCCGCTATCAACGTGAGCACCTCGCGCTCGCGCTCGCTCAGCAGCGTATAGAGCATGCTCGTGCCCCGCTCGCCGCCGTCTGTGGCGCCCCCTAGCTCGCGCACCAGCCGCGCCGCCACATGCGAATGCAGCGTCGCCTCGCCGCGTGCCGCCTTGCGCACGGCTTCCGTCAGCTCGTCCAGCCCCACTCCCTTCAGCAGATACGAGAGCGCCCCCGCGCGCATCGCCGGGAAGATATGCTCGTCGTCGTGGTACGACGTCAGCACGATCACCTGCGAGCACGGACTCTGCTGCTTCAGCAGGCGCGTCGCGGCGATGCCATCCATCTCCGGCATCACCAGATCCATCAGCACCACATCCGGCGCCAGATCCGCCGCGACGAGCACCGCCTCGCCCCCGGATCCCACCTCGCCCACCACCGCAAACCCGCCCTCCGCTTCGAGCAGCGCCCGTATGCCACGCCGCACCACCGCGTGGTCGTCCACGATCAAGACGGTGATAGGCTCACTCATCTCCAACCTCCCTCGCCGTTTCCGTGCCCGCTTCCAGTAGCGCAAGCGCTGCTGTTGGCAACGGGACGCACGCTTCTACACGTGTGCCCTCCGCCCCGCTCGTGATACGCAGCGTGCCGTTTAGCGCCTCCATCCGTTCGCGCATGCTCGTCAGGCCAAGACCCTTGCCCCCCGCCCGCGCCACATCGAATCCCATGCCATCGTCGCGAACGATCAGCCGCAGCCATTCAGCCTCCCATGCCAGGCGCAGCTCCACCATCCGCGCGCCGCTATGCCGCGCGACGTTGCTCAGCGCCTCCTCCGCCACGCGAAAGATCGCCTCCTCCACGTCGAGCGGCGTCTCCCGCTCACCCTGAATGCGCACCTCCACAGCGATGCCCATCCGCCTCGCCCAGTTGTCAGCGTACT
>DASVOW010000452.1:0-2149 GCA_036383155.1 Ktedonobacterales bacterium | reverse complement strand
TATGAAGCAAATAAGAACGATAGAGGACGCGGATAATAGGTGCACTATATGCCATACGAGGCATTGCTTGCCACCCAGATGTGGGACGTATCGCCCTTTGGGGCGGCGCTGGGTGATGCCTGAGGTGAGGTGCTAGGCGTTGTCGCCGGTGCAGTGGTAGCGGCGGGAGTGGTAGTGTCGGCGTTAATCTTCGGCATGGTCATCTTGAATGCGGCGAATCCGACGCCCGCGCCGACGACAAACATCAGCAACACGACGAGGATCGCCTGCCCGCAACCGATGCCCTTCGTCTCCTCCGTCTCCTCAGGCGCCGCCTGCTCGGAGACCAGCCCGCGTCGCAGTGCCCGTGGATCGCGTGGATCGCGTCGCCCACCACCCATGCTGCGGCCACGCGGATCGCTGCCCCCCGGCCTCCCTGGGCGCCGTCCCCGCATCTCAGCGTCGTCATCCCACAGCCCGCTACGGCCTGACGAGCTGGATCGTGTACCCGAGCCACCCGGCCCGCGCCGCTGCTGCGATTCCCACGTGTCGCCTCCGCGTGGCGGACGCTGGCCGCGCACCGGGCGCTCACCTGACCACTCGCGTTCCGACCGGCCGCTGCCGTCCCTGCTCTCCCGCGGAGGGCGCATATCTCGTCCGTCCCGCCCGTTGCGCCCGCGAGGATCACCATAGTCAGTGAAGTCTTCACGCGATGGCCGGCGATTTTTGCCAGAGCTGCCAGGACCACCCAGGCTGCTTGTCCCCCCCAGGCCACGATCATAGTCGCGCTCAGAGCTGCGCTCGCCCCGCCCAGGATACGCTCGCGATCGATCTGAATCGCTCCATCCATCATCACGGGCGCGAACTCTCCCGCCACCGCGCTCGGAGCGATCGTACTCATAGCCGCCTCGCTCAGAGGAACGTCCGGGGAGGCGCTCACCTTCACGCGGTCGTCCGTCTCGCGCTGAGCGGCCACGCCCGCGTGCATCGTCGTCCCAACCGGATGTGCCCATTGCTCACAGCCCTCCACCATCCAGACACCTCGGCGCGCTGCAAGATGCTCCCCCTTACCACGCGGCCAGATGCCCGGAAGACATCTACCATCCACCAGCGCGCATGCGAATCACAATCGTCGCCCAGTGGGCATGCCATCCCTGGCGAGTGTACCATACTCCGCAGCAATGCGCACAAACGGTGGTACGTTGGGTGTGGGCAACGCGATCCGCCCGCACCCTGTGTGGTTCTGATGCCAGGCATAATGGGCAAGAGGCGGCGGATTAATATGATGGTGCGACGCCGAGAATAGGGGCTTCGATGTGCTGTGTCACCGGGATCTGTGCTGGTAGAGGAACACGATTGCCAGCCTTTTGCTGCTCCCAGTCGCGCAACGCCTGTCGTGCCGCGAGTCTGCCTGCCGCCACCAGCTCCGGCGCATGATCGAAATCGAGCATATGACCCGCAGTCATCTCGGGAAAGATGGGAATCACTTCGGCACCTGCCCCGCGCAGGGCAAAGACCGTCTGCGCGAAGCTCGCGCGATTATGTAGCTCCATCGAGCGCTCCAGGATATGGCGGAAGGTTCGGAGCTGTGGCGCAGATCGGAATACTCCCCCGCAAGATACCAGGAAGATGCGCGTCGCTCCCATCTCAAGCGCGGTGGTGCACCCTGTCCACTCGGCCAATGTGCCATCCACCAGCACTTCCTGCTCGCTGATGATCGGTGGGAAGATGCCCGGCACCGCCGACGACGCCAGCACCGCTGGCAGCAGTGGCCCGCTGGAAAATATCTTTGGCTCACCAGAGACGAGATTTGCGGCCACGATGCGCAGTGGCACATGCAACTCCTCAAATGTCGTGCCGGCAAGGTACCGCTCGGCGACACGCTGCATGCCGGCGCTACCGTAGAGCGAGGCGCGGCTGGCGACTGCGTTGAGCGCCAGTGACCAGCGGTTCGGCCCCATAATCTCATGCGAGGTGGTGGTGACCCAATTGCCCTCAAGCTGGAAGGCTCGCTCAGGCGTTGGATCAAGCGCGAGATAGGCTCCATTCCACGAGCCAGCCGACATTCCAATGATCAAGTCAGGTGTGATGCCATTGTCCAGCAGCACGGTGAGGGCGCCAGCCTGAGCGGCGCCACGCGAGCCGCCGCCAAGCAAGATGAACGCGGTAC
>DASVOW010000451.1:0-4228 GCA_036383155.1 Ktedonobacterales bacterium | reverse complement strand
GGAGCTCAATCCGTGTGAGGACCTCTGGCGCCTGCTGAAGGCCGACGTCGCCGCCAACCGTCCGCCAAGTAGTATGGACGATCTCGCCCCGCAGGCCGTCGCTTGGCTCGCCGCCCTCTCGCCGTACGACCGCTTACGCTGCTCCGGCTTGTTCAGTGCAAAGTTTCAGTGGCTATCTACTTAGGCATCCGCATGGAGGGACCGTTCATCAGCACCGTGAAGAAGGGGGCACAGTACGCGCCAGCGATTCGCCCGCCCGATCCTGACGAGATGCGCGAGCTAGCACATATCGGCGGTGGGCGAATACGACTCGTGGACTACGCGCCAGAGGAGGACACCGGCGGCAGGCTGCTGGCGGTGCTGGTCGAGCTGGGTATCCTCCCGTGCATCGGACACACCAATGCCACCTACGAGCAGGCCATCCATACCATTGATGGTGGTGCCCGCCACTGCACACATCTCTTCAACGCTATGTCACCGCTGGATCATCGCGCCGTAGGGGTGCCCGGTGCGATACTGACCGATCACCGGCCTACCGTTGAGATGATCGCCGATGGCATCCATCTCAGCCCTGCCCTCCTCACACTGATCGTCGAGGCTCGGGGTGCGGACAACGTTGCGCTGATTACCGATGCGGTGAGCGTGGCGGGGCTAGCGGATGGCGAATATGAGTTCTATGAGTTCATCAAGCGGAAAGTCATAGTAGCGAACGACGCTGTGCGGCTCGAAAACGGTACGCTCGCGGGTAGCACGCTGACCATGGAGCGGGCGGTACGCAACATGGTCACGCTGGCTAGGTGTAGCTGGCCGGACGCCATCCGCATGGCCACGCTGACGCCCGCAAGGATAGCGGGTCTCGACGATCGCAAAGGACAGCTGGTTCCAGGTGCGGATGCCGACGTGCTAGCGCTTGACAACAATGGAACCGTCCAACGGGTTTGGACGCGCGGTCACGACGCCAACCAACGTACGATGGAGGGGTGAGCGATGCCTCAAGAGATCATCGAGGTACATCATCCCGAGGGGCTGCACACGCGTCACGCCCGCACGACTTGCGCCACACGCCGCGACGCTCCTGCTGGCTCGTGGCGTGCCAGTCAAGGTAGTAAGCGAGATGCTGGGGCATGTGAATGTTGGCATCACGCTGTCCATCTATGGGCACGTATTGCCGCATATGCAACAGCAGGCAGTGAACATAATAGATGAAATCCTGCAGGAGTCAAGCCTCCATCAGGGGTCAAATGAGCCACAGCGCAGTAAGCGTTCCGGCAACATGCCGCACGAATTGGCTTAAATTCAGGATTACGGATGGGAGACAGTCGCGTTAAATGCGAGAGGTAAGCGGACCCAACTGGTCCGCAGTCGGCTCTGCTCAGCAGAACCACGGCTCGCTGAGTCGCGGCACAGGCCTATTGGCGACGCGCACGCCACCACGCGACACAGCGCCAGCAGAGGCAAGCGCAGATTGACCAAGCAGTTCGCTGGCCAGAGTATATACCTCCGAGAAGGTCGTAGCAATATCCTGTCGGGCGCGTGTCGCCCGCTCGACCAGTGCGGAAACCCGGCGATGCAAGTCGTCCATGCGCGGATCAGGGTGAGACCACCGATAGCTAAAATTGGCCTCGTCGAGCGAGCCCACCCAGGAAGTCGCATCGTCTTCGTCGAGTAATGCTGAGCCAGGGGGCACCAGCAGGCGAATCGTGTACTGCACCGGATCGACATGCTCGATCAAGTTGTGCTCTGCGATGAAATCGAGCAATTCGAGGTAATCGTAACCAGTCGTCCACGGTGTGAATGCGACAAAAGTGGGCCGCAAGGGAATACCCGCGTCATTCACGATGTGTAGCGCTTCTACCACGTCAGCCCGGGAGTGTCCCTTCGCCAGATGGCGCAGCACCTGCTCGCTCAGCGATTCAACGGCGGAGACGACAAAGGCGCAGCCAAACTCACCCAGTTCGCGGAAATGCGCCCGCCGCTCTAGAATGTGCTCAACCTTAATTGTGGCGTCAAAGGTCACGTCAGGGAACTCAGCATGCAGCGCCCGGACGATCTCGACCGAATGCCTGGGTCCATTGAGAAAATCAGGATCACCGAATGTAAAATGTTGAACACCTGCCCTCACCTGTGCACGTATATCTTCGAGCACTACATTGCGTGGCACCACAAAGAAACGCCCACCATAGACCGGCGTGATCGGGCAATGGCGGCAGGTATGTAGACATCCCCGGCTCGCCTCGACATACCCGGTTAGTCGCATCTCGTCACCGCGCACGAGTCGCGCATACTGTTGTGGCTCAGGCAGCACATCCCTCACCGGCTGCGCAAAAGGGAGCCGCTTCAGCACCGGAAGGCTTTCTCGCGCGCGGGTGGTGACGCCAGTAATGTCCGTGACGTCACCATCCACGTCTCGGAGGCGCTCATGAGGTGCCGACTCCAGCACGCGGACCAACCCGAGCAGCGCCTCCTCGTACTCACCGCCGATGATAGAATCAGCGTGTGCGCGCAGCAGATAGTTGGCGTTGAGCGAAGCATACAGGCCATAGAAGCAAATATGCGCCGCAGGATTCACCACTCTGACACGCTCGGCAACACGGGTGCCCAGTCGCAATGCTGTATGCATTGGCACCGAGATTGCCACCAGCTGTGCCTCCGCAATGGCAGCATCTGTCAGCTCTTCGACCGACGTATCAATCGCCGCCGCCGCATAACCAGCCTTGCGCAATACGCCAAGCGGCGAAGCCAGGCTAAGTGGCTGATGTCCCAGTTCATAGCAGGATATGAGCAGGACAGCCCCTCGTGAATGCATATCCGTACGAGATGTCTCCCAATGAGGTGTCATGGGCTAGCTACTTGTGGGCAGGTGCGCCCCCACCCTTGGCCGGCGCAGCGCCTCCGCCCTTTGAGGGAGCTCCTTTACCTTGCGATTGTCCCTCAGGAACCCATCCTTCAGGCATCCGCGCCTCCGGTCCAAAGAGGAATTCTTCCATCTGCTGGCGCAGGACCTGTCTCGCATCAGGGTCGGCAAGGTTAAGGCCGTAGTGGTTGATGATCAGGCGCGACTGATCCTGCCACATATCCCAAGCCTGCTGAGAGATGTTGTCATAGATACGTTGACCCAACTCGCCTGGAAACGGCGGTTTTTCCAGTCCTGGAAGCTCGCGCCCCAGCTTGACGCACTGTACCATTCGTGCCATTGCTCTCGCTCCCATCGCCTCTGATTGAACCAGCAGTATACATTGCCATGTTCTCGTATCATACTATATCCGATGGACAACGCCCGCGACGACTCAACTACAACGTGCGCCCCTACGATAGAGTTTCACCATGCGAATGAATACAAACCACAGCGAACAGACAACACGTCCTACGCATCCCCTGAACGTCCTGTACTTCGGCCTCTCTGGCGCATTTTCGGTTCCACCACTTGAGGCGCTAGTAAAGATTGGATTCGCCGTCCGCGCAGTAGTGCTGCCGGCGCTCTCATCGTCGAGGAGCGCAGGAGTGGCGACACCTCCCTACACACCCTATGTGCCACCTACTCCACCACCTTCTTCACGCCGTCGCTCGCTGCCGTTGCTCACCAAGAATTCAACCCGCAGCATTGTAGAGATTGCTGCTGAGCACACGATCCCAGTGCTAGAAGTCATGCGCCTGCGCGATCTAGCCACGCTCGCGGCGTTCGCCGCTTACGAGCCTGATGTAATCTGCGTCGCCTGCTTCTCCCTGCGCATTCCCCCTGAGATACTGCGCCTGCCACGCCTGGGCTGCCTCAACGTTCACCCATCACTGCTACCCAACAATCGTGGACCAGACCCGCTCTTCTGGACCTTCCGCTACGGTGAAACATCTACTGGTGTCACTATCCATCAGATGGACGAAGGATTAGATACTGGCCCTATCCTGTTGCATGAACACATCGAAGTGCCCGAGGGCATAGGTGAGGCCGCGCTCGAACGCCAGTGCGCGACAATCGGCGGGGCATTGCTCATACGCGCAATACATGAATTGGACTCGGGTAGCATCACCCCTATCGCACAAAATGAAGCACTCGCCAGCGCAAATCCTTGGCCGGCAGCCGAGGATTATACCATCACGCCAGATCGTCCAGCACGATGGGCGTACAACTTTGCAAGTGGAATAGTGTCTCGAACGCAGCCTCTCCATATCATCACGCCCAACCGCATGTTTCGCGTGATCGCGCCTCTTGGCTACGATGCGATCGGCACGC
>DASVOW010000450.1:0-1520 GCA_036383155.1 Ktedonobacterales bacterium | reverse complement strand
TCACTCGCGAGATCGCTCGCGGGATCGCTCGCAAGGTATGCGTGCCCCCACTCCGCGAAATGGCGACGCGAGAACACCGGCTCTTCTCCCTCGGGGACATCTTCGATAAACCGATGCCACTGCGCTTGCAGCGTGATATCCCGATACGCCGGGCAAGCGCCGGGAGCAGCCCCGTCACGTCGCGCGATAGGACCAAACAACACCAGCCGCTCAACCAGCTCCGGGAACTGCGCGGCAAAATAACCGGCCGCCAGCGTTCCCCACGAGTGCGCCACCAGACTCACACGCGACACCTGCTGCCGCTCTAGAATGACGCCAACAGCCCGATAGATCTGCTCGCTGGCCTCCACCACGCGCCCTACCGGTCGCGCCTCATCTGGCCCACCTGCCATCTCCGGATAGCGCTCCGAGTCACCATATCCCGCAAAATCCACTCCCCACACCGCAAATCCAGCCGCCGCGAGATCATCGGCCCACGACCACCCATCGAATCGAAAACCCACCGCCAGGCGCGTCGGAAACGTCGCGCCATGCACATACAGCACGTTTCCGCGCGTAGCGCCCGTAGACGAGCGCTGATAATGCAACGCCAGTCGCGGCGTACCCTGCACGAAGATGCATTCATCCATTCTCTTTGTAACCCCCTCATGGAGCAAGCCTCCACCCATACGGTATACTAAAAACAGTTTGATGGGGGTCAAAGTATGAGCAATGCGAAAATCTACGGAGCCGACTTAAGCGTTGTTGGCGCCCTGCTGGCCGAGCCGGCGCGTGCCGCGATGTTGACTGCCCTCTGGGGCGGGGTCGCGCTGCCCGCCAGCGAGCTCGCCATGCGTGCCGGCGTCACGCCCTCCACCGCAAGCACCCACCTCAACCGCCTGCTCGACGCCTGCTGGATAACGGTCGAGCGGCATGGGCGTCACCGCTATTTCCGCCTGGCGTCATCCGACATTGCGCAGATGCTCGAAACCCTCGCCTGCGTAGCCCCAATCGCGCCCGTTCGCTCCCTCAACGCCCACCAGGCCACTGAGTCTCTGCGCATCGCACGCTCGTGCTACGACCATCTGGCGGGCGAGCTAGGCGTCGCCCTAACCGATGCCCTCCTCGCTCAAGGCGTCCTGATCGGCGACGGCACAGCCGTACATCTCTCCGACCACGGCAAGGCATTCCTTCAGGCCCACAGCGTCACCCTTCCACCCTCGTCGTCTCGACGTACCTACGCGCGCTTCTGCCTCGACTGGAGCGAGCGGCGCGACCACATTGCTGGCGCATTGGGAGCAGCTATCTTGACGACCTGGGTCACCCAGCGATGGCTAGAGCGCACCACGCAAAGCCGCGCCCTGCGCCTGACACCCACCGGCATCGAACAGCTCGCCGCTTGGGGCGTACCCTGGCCATCCCGCCGTCAAGCTTCATAGCTCGCCCGCCCGCGCCCGCGCATGATCGGCCCGGAAAGTGCTTCGTACGGGACAACATCAACTGTACATAATCACACGCTTGGGTTGCCAGCATTTGAGTGA
>DASVOW010000449.1:0-3092 GCA_036383155.1 Ktedonobacterales bacterium | reverse complement strand
GCTGCTGTCTTGCCCAGGTGCCGTCGCCGTCCGAGCCGGTGCCATGCACCAGCAGGATGGGCTCGCCTTCGCCCACGACATGCACTACGAGATCGCCTGGTGGAAGTGTTGGATGAGCCATAGTAGACCTTCCTGCTCTGTGGCGGGCGCGCGGAGAGATGTCGCTCGCCCCTCGCTCGTCATCTTGTGGCTGAGTATACGCCACCACAGGTTGGCGGTCAATCGAGAGACTGCTCATCGTTGCAAGGGAGGCGGGCTTCGATTCTGAACGTCTGGCAACGGAGTGCCACTCAACTCAACTTTCCACGTTGATTGGGAATCGTTCATGGCCAACCACAAAGCAGGTGTAGCATAGGCGCAAGGCTCAGCAGGTGTGCTATGCTAGGAGCATCCTCACGCTCAACCTCACGTCACGATGAAAGGCGCGCCTTATGTCCGTAGCCCACAGCGATCCACCCTCACAGGTAGACACCGCCCCGTTATGTGTCAGCGCGGATAACCTGGTCAAAATCTACAAAGTAGACGACCTCGAAGTCATGGCGCTGCAGGGGCTCGATCTGGAGGTCGCGACGGGCGAGATGCTGGCAATCGTGGGCGCTTCCGGCTCCGGTAAGAGCACGCTGCTCAACATTCTCGGCGGGCTCGATACGCCGAGCGCGGGAAAATGCGCCGTGGCGGGCAGCGATCTGACGCGCCTGAGCGACAGCCAGCGCACCGCCTATCGCCGCGACGTAGTCGGCCACATCTGGCAGCAGAGCGGGCGCAACCTGCTGCCCACCCTGGCCATTGGCGAGAATGTCGAGCTGGTGCAGGCGCTCGGTGGAATTGCCCCGCGCAGGCGGCGGCAACGGGCGCGTGACCTGCTCGGTCAGGTCGGACTGGGCGACATGTTCCACAAAAGGCCGGATGAGCTATCGGGCGGGGAACAGCAGCGCGCAGCCATCGCCGTCGCGCTGGCAAACGATCCGCCGCTGCTGCTCGCCGACGAGCCCACCGGCGAGCTCGACTCCGAGACGGCGGATCACATCTTCGCGCTGTTGCGGCGGCTCAACCAGGAGACAGGGCTGACCATCATCACCGTCACCCACGATGCCGCGCTCGCCGCCGCCTCAGACCGCACTGTCGCCATCCGCGATGGACGCACCAGCACCGAGACGGTGCGCCGCGATGCTCCACTCGCGCTCGATAGCGGGCAGGTAGCAGGCGCGAGCGCGGTCATCGGGCTGCCAGGGGAGACGCACCGCGAGTCCATCGTCATCGACCGCGTGGGCCGGCTCCAGCTCCCCAAAGACGCCATCGATCTGCTGCCGTTTCGCGGGCGCGCAGAGGTGCGCATCACAGGCGATCACGTGGAGCTATGGCCGCTCTCCAACGGCGACATCAAGGAATAGGCAGGAGCAACATGGCGCAGGCACCAGAGCTCGGGCAGCCAGAGGCACACCCACACGAAACGCACGACGGACACGCGACGATAGTGGAGGCGTGGGGCATCACGCGCGACTATCGCCGTGGCGCGACGGTCGTGCGGGCGCTGCGCGGCATCGACATCGCCGTGCAATCAGGCGAATTGGTGGCGCTGCGCGGGCGCTCAGGCTCCGGCAAGACCACCCTGCTCAATATCCTCGTCGGGCTGGACGACCCGACGCAGGGCAGCGTCACCGTATTGGGGCGCAACCTGGCGCGGCTGGACGAACGGGCGCGGGCGCGGCTGCGTCGTGAGAGCGTCGGCATGCTCTTCCAGAACGCCCACCTCTTCCCCTCACTGACCGCGCTGGAGAATGTGGAGGTGCCGCTGCGGCTGGCGCACCTGACATCCGACCAGCGCATGCGACAGGCCAGCGAAGCGCTCGAATTGGTGGGACTGGGCGCTCGTATGCGCCATCGCGGCACCGAGCTTTCCGGCGGGGAACAGCAGCGTGTGGCGTTGGCCCGCGCCCTCGCCCACAAGCCGCGCTTCGTCGTGGCCGATGAGCCCACCGGCAACCTCGACTCCCTGACGGGGCACACGATCATCGCCCTGCTGCGCGACATCACACGCCAGACACGCGCCGGGTTGCTCGTCGCGACGCATGATCCTGCTGTAGTAGCCGCAGCCGACCGCATCCTGCAAATCAAAGACGGCGCCATCCTCGACGTATCGGCATAATACCCGGCATTCCATAAGCCTGAGAACGTGTCTTGGGTCAGGGTGCTGGACTCTAAAAGCAGGTGCGTCTGTCTGTGGAGCACTTGGGTATGTGGTACAGGCCATCGCGCGGGTGCCGGAAGCAGCGTGATTGGGAGGGCGAGAGATGAACAGCGACACACAGTCAAAGGCTTTCTGGCTGCGCGGTGCGGCTGTTGTGGCATGCTGCGCCGTCTGCATGTGCCTGGCGAGCTGCGCCTGGCCGCTCAGTACGACTCCCAGCAGCCCTCCAGTCAGCGTCCGGGCTGGAGACGACCAGAACGGCACGTCTATAAAGCTGTATCTTGGCCAGACCCTGATGGTGACGCTCTCCTCCACGTACTGGTCGTTTCAGGGCAGCTCGGATTCCCAGGTGCTTGCCTCGGTCGGCTCGCCGATTGTTTCACCTGCGCACTGCGACGTTCCAGGCTGCGGAGCCGGCACTGTCTCAGAGGAGTTTCGCGCTGTCGGGCCCGGCATGGCGCAGGTGACCGCGTCGCGCGTGTCCTGCGGCGAGGCAATGAGGTGCACCGGCGCCAACGGGCGGTATCAGCTGACCGTGCAGGTGATAGCCGCCTCGCAATAGGTGGCGGGGGGCCTTAGCTAGACTTTATCCAATTGGCTCGTCAGCACCTGCGTGCGCACAGGTCTGTGCGCAGCGTGGTCCGCCGTTTCGGCTGTCACCGTCGCGGGGCGCTGGCGAACACCCTGGTAGTGCCAGCAACGCGAACACTGGCGGCTGCAGCCGGTCAGGCGGTCGGGCGCGCACAGGCTGGTGTCCCACCGAGTGCGACCACGGTCGCCGCGGCACGTGTCGTGTGGTGGCGGGCCGCATCCGCCGCATCCCCTGCATGCCGCACGGGGTCCCGTCGGTCTCTGTCTCCACCTCCCCCGACCGCTTGGTTGGGTAGGGCGTCGACTCAGCGCA
>DASVOW010000448.1:0-3394 GCA_036383155.1 Ktedonobacterales bacterium | reverse complement strand
GAGATGCTACGGGCGCTGCAACTGCTGCCACGCGAGATTCAGGCGATCGTGCTGATCCGCGACTTGCTGGATCAGCTGCAGTGGGAGACGGACATTCACACGTTGACGGAGAATGAGCGCTCGACGCTGCACAATATCGCGCATATCTTCCTGCATGGTGTGGATGGCGGCGTGCAGCCGTGGTACGTCGATTGGCTGTTACAGTCGGCGCATAACCTGCAGTATGCGACAGACGAGCGCTACTATCTGGCGTTCCCGTGGCAGGGGCTGCTCTATCGCAAGCCCGCGGAGCTGGAGGCGTTCGATGCGGCGGTGCGGAGTGGCGATGTCGCGGGTATCGAGCACGAGATCGAGCGGATGGCGAATGGATTGATGGAGGTGCTACGCGATCCGATGAACACGCAGCCGAAGCTGGCGTTTTCCGGGCCGGACGGCGAGCGGCGCCATCTGCTCTTCAGGTTGAAGACGAGCGCGGGGCTTGCGCTTGGCGCATATCTGGCGGTGGAGCAGATCAACTCGCTGCTGCATCCACGAAAGCAGACAAGTATTAGCTCGGCGCTGCCGCCGCTGCCGGAGGCGCTGCTACAGCATCTCAAGCTGGCGCCTGAGGGCACGGCGGTACAGCCGGGGTCGTAGGAGCGAGCAGACCTCTCCCCCAACCCCTCCCCGGCGCGGGGAGCGGAGCAAGGCGTCTACTCAAACGGTCTCATCATTGGCTGTCGTGGGCGGCGGATCCAATGGCGGATGCGGTGTGGTGTCAAGGTGCAGTTGGGGTATCTGGCAGGCGAGGATGCGCGATGGTGTCGAGCGACTCGGGCACATCTTCGAACGCCAGCAGTCCTAATGCTCGCGCGCTTCGTACGAAGTAGCGGGCGGACACGATACGTCTTCCGCTATTTGCTGAGATGCGCCTCAACAGGGTCGCGGCCCCACCTTCAAAGGAAGAGCCGCTCGCAGCCAATGCGGCGGCAACTTCTTTCATGAGGACCTGCCCATCCTCATGCGAAGCAGCAATAGCGACAGCTTCTTTAGCTGCGGCCTCGGAGAGCGCAAAAAGGCTCCGAGCGGCGTCCTCTTCTTTAGTTGATCCACGCTGAGGAAATGCAAGACCCTTTGCTTTCAGCAGCACTCCAAGCACAATCAAGTGTTCTAGCCAGTAATCGAGCCAGTTGCCCACGTTGTAGCCAACGCCGGGCATGTGCGTACCATATGTCCCCCGCATAAGGGAGTGGAAGCTGAGGTTCCTGGCGTTATCTATGGTAAACCTGCGCAACGCCTCGGCGTGTGCAGCGACTGTCTCCGCTACAGCATAGTAGAGTTGCTTTTCGCCTGGTTGTGTGAGTGAAACAGGTGCGGCTACACGTGGGCGTCTACGCTTCTGCTTCGAGGAGGGGAGGGTTGGCTTCGCGACTGGGAGGGGCGACTTCGCGACTGGGAGGGAAGGATTTGCAGGCGGGAGAGGTTGGGGGACAATCTTCAGTTCCGGGATTCTCTGAGATAGATCGATCACGTCTATGTCGAGGTAGGATTTTACTTCTCTATACGCAGCAGGAATATGGGCAGCCCAAATCTGGACACGATGCCCAAGCGCGACAAGCCGATAGATGAGGGGCACGAAATCCGCGTCGCCACTGACAATGATAAATTCTTGCCCTGGTGGGCCGAGTAGCGCTCGCTCGTAGGCGTGCATCGCTAGCTCACGATCCACCGCCTCTTTCACCTCACCCATGCCAGTTGGATCATGCGGCACATCTACAGGTCGAAAGCCGGCGAGGTACAATGCCTTGTATTTCCGTGATGGAGCAGTTCGCGATGCATCGAGAAAGTAGAGGAGGTCAGCCCGGCGTCCGTCAAGATGCTTAACCAGGAAGTCTCTGAAGGGACGGATCGTTGACGTGGACAGTTGGTTCTCGGCGTCGAAGTAGACTGAAACAGGAGGAATGATGGATGGCGTAGTTGCCAGGTAGCTATGGCGCCGGTACGACGGCACGAAAATGAGCGCCAGGCTGCAGGCGAAACAGGTGACTATTACGATGGCAAGCAGAGGTTCAGCGCCCAATGCGGCCACGCCTTGGAAGGCGGCCAGCAACCCGTCTAGTATCTGGCGTTGTCCGATAGCAGGAAATGCTAGATAGAGACTTGACAGCAACGCTACCAGCGCGAGAACAAGAGCGAGTAGGGTGCGGGTGGCGGAGCGCCGGGACCAGAAGAAACGCCAACGTAAGCGGAGCATAGCCACGGGCAGGTCCTTTCATTTGGGGATGAGAGGCGAGCGCCTGGAGGACATAGGCGCTGACCAGGGTATGGATCATGATGCGCTTGCCACTCCAACGGTACGGCTATCTGTTCTCTGACAGATCTGTTATAGCGAGTGTCTACATATAATCGAGTTATTGAGCGCGTGCCTCTCGCCTGGCTCTTTATAGCTCATGCGCAGGTTGATGCATTATAGACGCAGAATAGAGAGCGTTACAATATTTCTGGCTGCTGGTTACGGAATCACAACCTGGCGGGCGGGGCATTAGAGGGTGCTGGCGGGATCGACATCGAGAGACCAGCCGGAGAGGGTGCCGTCCTCGGCGGCGAGGGCACGCAGGATGGGGCGCGGGTCGGGCGAGCGCAGGATGACTTGCCAGCGGTAGCGCCCGCGCAGACGTTCGAGGAAGGCGGGGGCGGGACCGACGACATCGGTTTCGGGGAGGCGGAGGCGGGCGATGTGCTGCTCGATGCGGTCGCAGAGCACCATTGCTTCGACTTGCGCGGTGTAGCGGTCGGTGTGCTCATAGGTGCATTTGACGAAGCGGCGGAAGGGTGGGTAGCCGTAGCGGCTGCGAGCGGAGACTTCGGCGGCGAAGAATTCGTGGTAATCGTGGCGGGCGGCGGCCTGGATGCAGAAGTGGTCGGGGTTGAGCGTCTGCACCAGGACGCGACCGGGCGTCTGGCCACGCCCGGCGCGTCCGGCTACTTGTGTGAGCAATTGGAAGGCGCGCTCGGAGGCGCGGAAGTCGGGCAGGAAGAGGGCAACATCCGCCGAGACGACGCCGACGAGGGTGACGCCGGGCAGGTCGAGGCCCTTGGCGATCATCTGGGTGCCGACGAGCCCATCGGCACGGCGCTCGGCAAAGGCGCGCAAGAGGTCTTCGTGGGCCTGGCGTGACCTGGCGGTGTCGCGGTCCCAACGGAGGACGCGGGCGGCGGGAAACTGGCGCTTGACGGCGGATTCGACGCGCTCGGTGCCCAGGCCGAAGTAGCGGATGCTGGCGCTCCAGCAGATGGGGCAGGTCTGGGGGGCGGGCTCGCGGCGCCCGCAGTAGTGGCAGAGGAGGATGGCTTGCTCGGCGGCATGGTAGGTCATGGAGACGTCGCAGCGGTGGCAACGGGCGACGTAGCCGCA
>DASVOW010000447.1:0-3322 GCA_036383155.1 Ktedonobacterales bacterium | reverse complement strand
GAGCTGCTGAAGCTCGCGCTCAAGCGCGAGCGCTTCGGAGAAGGCGATTTCGGAGCCGGACTGGACAGAGCGCTTCAGGCGACCGACGGCCCGCGACGCCTTGTTGGGCGGGCAGAAGCTGTGGGCGTACTCCATGACGCGGTCCCAATAGCCGTCGGCTTCGTAGATGTAGTTGATGAGGCCAAGGTCAAGCGCTTCCTCGAATTCCATCAAGCGCGCCTCGGCCATGATCTCGATGGCTTTGTTCTTGGGTAGGGCGCGTGCCATCCGCTGAGTTCCTCCCGTGCCAGGGAGTACGCCCAGGCTCATCTCAGGCAGGCCAACTTTGCCACCACCCTTGCGCGCGATACGGATGTCGCAGGCGAGCGCGATCTCCAGTCCGCCGCCGACGGTGTGCCCGTTGAGCGCCGCAATGACGAGCTTGGGCGTCTGCTCAAGGCGGGTCAATGTCTCGTTCGCATGGAGGCAGAAGTAATACTTGAAGGTGGGTGTTACCGAGTTTAGCATGGCAATATCAGCGCCAGCGGAGAAGAACTTCTCTCCCGCGCCGCGCAGCAGGATAACATGAACGTTGTCGTCGAACCGAGCTTGCAGGATGGCGGCGTCGAGCTGGGACATCATCTCGTAGCTGTACGTGTTGGCTGGCGCGTTCGTCAGCTCAATGATGGCTACGCCCCCGTCGGTGGAGTAGTTTACGAGGGTGCGCTCGCCTGTGGCGGCCGTGGTCGGCGTCGACTGGGTCGTGCTGGACATGTTCGCTTCCTCCTCTGGAGCGCTGCGGATCGGCGGTGAAGTGTGACTACGGGGCGAGCCATGCCGCTAGAGTGCGACCAAGCGCGAACGAGCACCGCGCCTTCGGCATGCCTCCTGAACTCGTAACGATTGTAAAAGTATCGAAATGAATTGTCAAGGCGAAGGTTTGCCTTGAAGACTCGCTACCGGCAGTCAGTGGCTGTGTCAGTTTCCGCGATTTGGGGCAGTGCGGTGGAGCCGAGCAGCGCCAAGAGACCGGGGAAACGGCGGTCAATGTCATCGCGCATGAGCGCGTAGTGGTAGAATTTGCCTGATTTGCGGACACGAATCAATCCGGCGTGCCGGAGTACGCGCACATGATAGGAAATCGTCGACTTGGTCAACGAGAAGGTAGTCTCCAGCGCCGCACATGCGACTTCCTCGTTCGACTGCAGCAGTCGCAGCATTTGCACACGCGTCGGGTCGGCCAGCGCCGCGCCCACCGCCGCAAGCTCCTGGGGTGTCACTGCTGGTGAGGCAACATCGGGCGCAGTGGTCGCTATAGACATTCCACTCTTCCCTCGCTGTGCGAACTGAGGAGATCGTGCTGCCTTTCGGCCGAGTCGCTAGCGGACGCCTAGACGGCAGGATGGGCGCTTGCATCCGCATGTCGTTCCCTGGATATGTTACCTCCATCGTAGCACACAGACACAACAGCGCCATGCGTCACGTTCGAGCAGGGTAACTACGCGTACATTATTGCTAAGTGTCCCTTTCAACCTATGTGGTCACTCGCCAGCGCTTGCGTGTAGCGCCCATCTCGCGTACACTACAGATGTATGTCATTTGCTATTATTACAAATCTGACGAAATTCTACGGCGCGGACCTGATTTTTCGCGGCGTCTCTTTCCGTGTGGATGCCCACGACCGTATTGGTCTGGTGGGTCCTAATGGCGCGGGCAAGAGCACCTTGCTCAAGCTGTTGGTGGGGCAACTCAGGCCCGACGAGGGTACGATTGCCTATGCTCAGGGCGTTACCACCGGCTATTTACCACAGATCGCAGACTTTCATCCAGAGCGCACGCTGCACGAGGAGATGCTCACCGTGTTCGACGCCGTGCGAGGGTGGGAGCGCGAGCTGAGTGAGCTGGCTGCACGGATGGGCGACCCCGAACTGATTGCCCAGGACGAGGACTATACTGCTGTGCTCGAGCGCTACGCCGATTTGCAGGCGCGTTTTGAGCACGCGGGAGGCTATACTATCGAGCAGCGTGTGCGCCAAGTGCTCGACGGCTTGGGCTTCACGCGCGAGCAGCAGGCTGCGCCCGCGACACACCTGAGTGGTGGCCAGCAGACGCGTGCCGCGCTTGGCAAGCTGTTGCTGCAGGAGCCGGATCTGCTGTTGCTCGATGAGCCGACGAACCACCTTGACCTTGCTGCGCTTGAGTGGCTGGAAGGCTATCTGACGGGTTGGCGTGGCGCTGTGATTGTGGTCTCGCACGATCGCTACTTCCTCGACCGGGTGACGACGCGCACCATCGAGATTGATCATCAGCGGGCCGAGGAGTATCCCGGTAACTATACGCGCTATGTGCGCCTGCACGCTGAGCGGCTCGACAGGTGGATCAAGGAGTATGAGGAGCAGCAGGAGTATATTGCTCGCACCGAGGAGTTTATCCGGCGCTACAAGGCGGGGCAACGCAGCAAAGAGGCGCGTGGGCGCCAGACGCTGCTCAACCGCATGGAGCGCATCGAGCGTCCGCCCATTGATCAGAAGCTGAAATTCAAGCTCGGCGCGCGCATCGAATCGGGACAGACCGTGCTCACCACCGAGAAGATCATGGTGGGGTACGAGCGCGGCCAGCGCCAGGGCGACCGCGCCGAGAATGGCGAGCTGAGCGCGGGACTGCGTGTGCGGGTGGCGGACACGGAGGTACGCCGTGGCGACCGCGTGGGTCTGATTGGGCCGAACGGCGGCGGTAAGACGACGCTATTGCGCACGCTGGTGGGGCAGATCAAGCCGCTGGAGGGGCGGGCTGTGCTGGGGCACAACGTGCAGATCGGCTACTACGCTCAGACGCACGAGAACCTCAATCTGCGGGCTACGCTCCTCGACGAGATTCGCAATGTGAGCCATTTGAGTGAGGAGGGCGCACGCAGTTATCTGGGGCGCTTCCTCTTCACTGGCGATGATGTCTTTAAACAGGTGGGTACGCTGAGTGGCGGCGAGCGGAGCCGGGTGGCGCTCGCCAAGCTTACGTTGCAGGGGGCGAACTTCCTCGTGCTGGACGAGCCAACGAATCACCTCGATCTGCCGGCACGCCAAGTGCTCGAAGAGATTCTTAGCGGGTACGATGGCACGCTGATCTTCGTGTCGCACGATCGCTACTTTGTGGATGCGCTCGCAACGAAGGTGTGGGTGCTCGAAGACGGTGCAATCACGGCGCATGCGGGCAACTATACGACGTATCGCACGCGTCGAGCGCAGGCAGAGTTTGTGGCGCAGGCACAGGCCCAGGTGGAGGCCCGAGCGGCAACGGCGGCTACCCGTGCGGCGACGGCAGAGACTGTCCGCCGTCAGGTTTCGCT
>DASVOW010000446.1:0-2380 GCA_036383155.1 Ktedonobacterales bacterium | reverse complement strand
CTTGGAAGGCAGGTACTCTACCAACTGAGCTACTCCCGCGTCTGATGGCTTGAGCGCATCTGGCATCAGATGTCTCTCCATCGCCCACTATACTATCACATGGACGGCCAATTGCCAAACACACGTACCACTTTGAAACATCCCCCTGCCACATGCGACAATTGAAGACCGCATACCACACGACGAAAGGATCACGAGCATGCCCCAAGCTCAACTCGCCCCCTATGGCACATGGGCATCCCCACTCACCTCCGACCGCATCGTATCGGCAACGGTCGGCTTGAGCAGCGTGCAACCGGATGGTGACGACATCTACTGGCTGGAATCCCGCCCCGCCGAAGGCGGCCGCGTAGTCCTCGTTCGCCGCGCTTCCAGCGGTGACATCGCCGACCTCACGCCCGCCCCATTCAACGTCCGCACTCGCGTCCACGAGTACGGCGGTGGCGCCTACACCGTCAACGCCGGCACCATCTACTTCTCGCACTTCGCCGACTCGCATGTGTACCGTCTCACACCAGGTGCAGAACCCCAGACAATCACGACCCGCGAGAACATGCGCTACGCCGACTTCGTGGTCGATAGCGCGCACAACCAGCTCATCGCCGTCCGCGAAGACCACACCGGCGGCGACAAAGATCCCGTAAATACCCTCGTGGGCATCGCCCTTGACGGCAGCGGCGATGAGCGCGTGCTCGTCTCCGGCAACGACTTCTACTCGTCGCCGCGCCTCAGTCCCGATGGCAAGCGCCTCGCCTGGATCACCTGGAACCACCCTAACATGCCCTGGGATGGCACCGACCTCTGGACGGCAGGCATACAGGACGACGGAACCCTTGCGCAGGCCCAGTCCGTCGCGGGCGGACAGCGTGAGTCCGTCGTTGAGCCAGTCTGGTCCCCGGACGGCGAGCTCCACTTCGCGTCCGACAGAACGGGCTGGTGGAATCTCTATCGCCTGCGTGACGGCCAGATCGAAGCCCTGCACCCCCTCGATGCCGAGTTCGCCAGGCCGCACTGGGTCTTTGGCATATCGAGCTACGCCTTCGCAACCCCCAACACCATCATCTGCTCCTACACGCAGAATGGTATCTGGCGCCTCGCCCGTCTCGATACACATACTGGCGCACTGACGCAGATCGAGACGCCATACACCGTCTTCGCCGACGTTCGCGCCACCCACGGCACAGCCATATCCGTCGCTGGCTCGCCCACCGAGCCCACCGCCGTGTTACGCGTTGACCTTGAATCAGGCCACGTCGAAACCCTGCGCCGCTCCAGCGCAAACAGCATCGACGCCGGCTACCTCTCGCGCCCCGAGCCAATCGAATTCTCTACAGAAGGTGGCCGCACCGCTTACGCGCTCTTTTACCCACCCCACAACCAGGCCTACACAGCACCCGCCAATGAGAAGCCGCCACTCCTCGTCATGAGCCACGGCGGACCCACCAGCGCAGCGTCGACGGCCTTCAACCCCAGCATCCAGTATTGGACAAGCCGCGGCATCGCTGTGCTCGACGTTAACTACGGCGGGAGCACCGGCTATGGCCGCCCCTACCGCGAGCGACTCAACGGCCAGTGGGGCATCGTAGACGTAGATGACTGTGTCAACGGCGCGCGCTATCTTGCCGAGCGCGGGCGTGTAGACGGCGACCGGCTCATGATCACCGGAGGCAGTGCCGGAGGCTACACCGTCCTCTCCGCCCTGACCTTCCGCGATGTCTTCAAAGCGGGAGCAAGCCACTATGGTGTCAGCAACCTCGAAGGCGACATGCTCGACACCCACAAGTTCGAGTCGCGCTACACCGAGTCACTCGTCGGTCCCTACCCCGCGCAGCGCGACGTCTACTACCAGCGCTCGCCCATCAATTTCACCGACCGCCTCTCCTGCCCCGTGATCTTCTTCCAGGGGCTCGACGATAAAGTCGTGCTGCCCGGCCAATCCGAGCTCATGGTCCAGGCCCTCCGCGAGAAAGGCGTGCCCGTCGCCTACCTCCCCTTCGAAGGCGAGGGACACGGTTTCCGCCGCGCCGAAAACATCAAGCGCTCGCTCGACGCCGAGCTCTACTTCTACGGCAAAGTCTTCGGCTTCACATCCGCGGACACCATCGAGCCCGTGCATATCGACAACATCTGACCGTCCCGCCTTGCGCATTCAAGTGCCTGTCCATAGAGAGCTTGACACGTCATGGGTACGGTGATAGCATCGTACCCATGACAAGCTCGCCTATCCTTCCGTCGGCATGCAACAACAGCATCGCGCTGCTGACGCCCCACAACCCCTATATGGACCTCGAAACCAGCACCTCTGCCGCGTAAGCCTGGCGCAGACGCTTACGCGGCGGGAAAGGTGATCTGCGCGACGAGGCACACCACGCACCATGCA
>DASVOW010000445.1:0-7855 GCA_036383155.1 Ktedonobacterales bacterium | reverse complement strand
GCCTGGCGATTTACGAGGAGCGACTTGGCATAGGCGATCTGGATGTTGATGACGCTTTGCACCATTGCCTCGATCTTGGGCTCGATATTGTGCGACTGGTCGATCATATAGGCAATGCGCGCGGCGTTCGTGTTCCCCTCCTCGGCGGCACCGGAGATTTCGTTGAAGATGCAAAACAGCTCGAAGGGATTGACCGAGCCCACGATGAGATCGTCGTCGGCGTACTTGCGGTCGTTGAAATGGAAGCCACCCAACCGGTCCTCGTCAAGCAACTGCGCAACGATCTGAGCGATATTCGTTCCCTGCGGATGGTGCCCGGTATCCACCAGCACCTCGGCCCGCGGCCCAAGCTTGGTCGCCATCAGAAGCGACGTGCCCCAATCGGGAAGATCGGTCATGTAGAAGGACGGCTCGAAGAATTTGTACTCAATCAACAACCGCATCCCCGGCGGCAGGCTGGCATAGATCGCCTGCAGTGACTCCAGCAGCCGGTGCCGTCGCCCGCGCAGGTCATCCTGGCCGGGGTAGTTCGTCCCATCAGCCAACCAGAGGCTGATAATAGCCGATCCGGATTGCTGGGCGATCGTGATACACTCGTGGACATGATCGATAGCCCGCCTGCGAATCGCTGCATCAGGATGTGCCAGGCTGCCGAGCTTATACTCCTCGTCCTGAAAGAGATTCGGGTTGATCGCGCCAATGCGCACGCCCAGGCGTTCGGCCTCCTGGCGGGCGGCAGCCCAATCGTCCGTTTTATCCCACGGTATGTGGAGCGCGACCGTGGGACAGGCGCCCGTCACCCGGTGGACCATCGCGGCATCCGCCAACTTTTCGTGCAGGTCGCGCGCCGCCCCCGGCCACGCAAAGACCTTGAACCGCGTGCCCGAATTCCCATAGCCCCAGGATGGCGTTTCAATGGCGAAGGACTGGATGCGCCCGACAATCGCGTCCAGGTCCAGCTGTCGCTCGTCCAGGGTGGCATGCAGCGCTGCCACCACACGTTCGGAGTTCATGGTGTATCTCCACTGCTCGGTGTCGCACATGGCACGGTCATGGCTCGCTGGGGGAGATAGCCGGGGCAAGTTTTCCCCGGCTATCTCTCGCGCTCGGCAAGGCTTAGAAGTTGAACTGGTCGATATTTGAGGTATCGAACACAGTGGGCTTGCCCAGCAGCAGCTCCCCGTTCGCGCCAACTGTGTAGGAGCCCAGTGAGCCAGCCGTGAATGTCTCGCCCTGTTTGCCGGTGATCTTGCCCTGCACGAGTGCGGAGGCCGCATAGTACGCCAGATACCCGAGATGGCCGACATCCCACAGCTCAAATTGCTTGATCGTGCCGTCTTTGACGTACTTGCGCAGGCCATTCGGCGTACCCAGGCCCGTCAGCGCGATCTTGCCCCCAAGATTGTTGGCCTCCAGATAGCGGGCCGCTGCGGCGATGCCGACCGTTGTCGGCGAGATGATGCCCTTGAGGTTCGGATACGCCTGAACAAGCGCCTGCGTCTGATTGTAACTGGTCTGGTCGTCATCGTTGCCGTAGGCAATCTTTACCAGCTTCATATTGGCATACTTCGGCAGGGATAGCTCCTGCTTCATGAAGTCGATCCAGGCGTTCTGGTTCGTCGCCGTGCTGGTCGCGGAGAGAATGGCGATATCGCCTGTGTAATTGAGTTGCGCGCCTAGCACCTGCACCTCAGTCCGCCCGATATCTTCCGTGCTTGCCTGGTTGACGAAGATCGAGCGAGCATCATGGGCAACGTCCGAGTCATACGAGACGACCTTGATGCCCTTGCTCTGCGCCTGCTTCAGAGCCGGAGCCAGCGCGTTCGGATCGTTCGCCGAGACGACGATGGCGCTTACCTGCTGTTGGGTTAGCGTCTGGATAAACGGAACCTGGTCCGCGGCATTGGCCTGAGAAGGGCCCACCTGCTTGAAGGTGCCTTTCAATTCGTCTGCGGCTTTCTTGCCCCCAGCGGCCGCAGCGTCGAAGTATGGGTTGTTGATGGCTTTGGGAAGGAACGCAATATCAAGCTTGGTGGCCGACGTACCTCCTGAGCTGCCGCCACAGGCGGCGAGGATTACGGTCAACACTACAATGGCTGTGCCGAAGAGCGTGCGCGTGGATCGTTTCACGGTGTGCTCCTTTGCAATACTGTCTGTTTAGGGGCTACACGACGCCGTACAATAGCGTCTTGAACGCGCCGGACCAGGTTCGGGCCGAGCGTGGACACAATAAGCAAAACCCCTACGATAATGCTTTGCACCTGATCCGGATAGTCGGCCAGCCCAAGAGCGCTGCGCAACGCTCCCACCGTTCCGAGCGCGAGTAGTACGCCTAGCAGCGTGCCGCGTCCGCCGAAAATGTTCACTCCGCCAAGCAGCACCACGGTGATCACGTCGAGCTCGAAGCCCACTGCGTTATCCGCCCGAGCGCTTGAGAACCGCGCCGTGAAGATGATGCCTGCTAGAGCGGCCACCAGGCCGGACACGACGAAGAGCAGCAGCTTGATGCGAGCGACCGGTATGCCCGCGAAGCGTGCTGCTTCCCGGTTGTTGCCAATGGCGTAGAGCTGGCGCCCCACCCAGCTGCCGTGGAGCACCAGCGCGACGACCGCCGCAAGAGCGGCAAACACCAGGAACGTCCAGGGAATAAGCGTGCCAGGGATAGAGCCATACCCGAACTGCGTGAAGGCGTCGGGGAAATTGCTTATCCCTCGGTCACCGAGAACGATATAGGCGGCGCCGCGGAAGAGCGCCAACGTGCCGAGCGTGACGACAAGAGACGGGAGGCCCACCCGGGTCACGAGCAGGCCGTTGAACAGTCCCGCCACTCCACCTGAAAGGAGCGCGACGAACAGAGCAAGCCACAGCGGCCAGCCCGCAGCAAAGAGGAATCCGAGAATCGCACTCGAGAGGCCCAGCACGGATGCCACCGATAGATCGATCTCGCCGACAATGATGATCAGCATCATAGCCAGGATCATGATCGACTTTTCGCTGAAATTGCTGAACATCAACGAGAAACTCGTGGGATTGAGGAAGTATGGCGCCTGGACGCTGCCGAGCGCCAGAATCGCGATCAGCAGGATCACCAGCAAGATGTCCCAGATATCGAGACGCCGCAACGTGGAACGTAGCAGTTTCATCTGAGCCTCCGTGCCGTGAGTAGGCGCCCCACGCGACGGGTGATGAGCGCATCCAGGGTGACGGCGATCAGGATAGCGGCGCCGTAGATCGCCTGGAGCCAGAACGGTGAGAAGCGCAGAATTTCGAGACCACTTTGGATCGTGCCGAGGATGATGGCGCCAAGCATCGCCCCCAGGATGCTCCCTGTCCCGCCGTTGATGTTGACGCCGCCGACGACGACCGCCGCGATGACGAGCAGCTCCAGGCCGGAGGCCGCGCGCGAATCTACGAGCGCGAAGCGCGAGGCCCACAGCACACCCGCGAACCCGCTCAACAGGCCACTCAGCAGAAACGCGCTAAAGACAATGCGCGCTTTGCGGATGCCGACAATCTGGGCCGCCTCCGGGCTGCTGCCAATCGCGTAAATTTGGCGACCTTGGCGCGAGTAGCGCAACAGGTAGCTGGCAATGATGGCAATCACAGCGGCTACGACAATCAGGAAGGGGATACCGAAGATTGATCCAGAGGCGATGCCCAGAAAGCTGTCGGGAACGTCATAGGCATTGACCTGGCTGCCTCGCGCGATGGCGAAGTCGACGCCGCGATAGATGTTGAGCGTTCCGAGCGTCACGACGATCGACGGGATACCGGCGTAGCTAATAAGCGCGCCATTTACTGAGCCCAGCACTGCGCCCAATAGACAGCCGAAGAGGAAGACCAGCCAGAGATTGAGGCTGGGATGCACTTTGAGCAGGTCAGCACTGGCGAACGCCGAGAGGCCCACAATCGAGCCCACCGAGAGGTCTACATTGCGCGAGAGGATCACCAGCGTCTCGCCGACCGCGACGATCGCGATGATGGCGATCGACTGAATGATTTGCCCTATATTGTTCAGCGCGAGAAAGCGCGGCTCCTGCAATCCGACAAAGGCCACCACGACCGCCAGCACCGCGAGTAGACCGAGCTCGCGAATCTGGCCGACGCGCGCCACCATGCGCGCAAGCCCGCGCGACGAGGCTTTCGTGGCAACTGGGGTACCGACCGTCGTTGTGTCAGTGTCCATGTGTCACCTGCCCCATCGCTGCGAACATGACGCGTTCCTGGTCGGCCTCATGACGGGTGAATGCACCGGTTACCCGTCCTTCGTGCATGACGAGGATGCGGTCGGACATGGCAAGCACCTCAGGCAGCTCACTCGAGATCATGATGATCGCCATGCCTTCCGTCGCGAACTGTGAGATGAGGCGGTGCACCTCGGCTTTCGCCCCGATATCGACGCCCCGCGTCGGCTCATCGAGGATCAAGACGCGCGGATTGGTCGCGAGCCATTTCGCGATGACGACTTTCTGCTGGTTGCCGCCGGAGAGCGATTGCGCCAGTTGCTCGATGCCCGTCGCCCGAATCTGCAAGCGGTTGAAATAGTCCGTAGCAATAGCGCGCTCGCGCCGCTGATCGACGACTCCGAGCCAATTGGACAACGCATGCCAGATGGGCAGTGTGACGTTGGACGCAATCGGAAACTCACGCACCAGTCCATGCTGATAGCGGTCCTCCGGCACATAGGCAATTCGGTGGCGCATCGCCTCCGTGGGCGAAGAAAAGTGCACCTCATGGCCGTCGAGCAGGATGGACCCAGCATCGAGCTGCGTGATTCCAAAGATCGCCCGCGCTACCTCGGTTCGACCGGCGCCCACCAGTCCCGCGAGGCCGAGGATCTCTCCCTGGCGCACCTGGAAGCTCACATCGCGAAACTCGCCAGCGCGTGTCAGTCCGCGAACCTCCAGCACGACTGGTCCGATGGTCGCCTCTTGCTTGGGAAAGAGCGCGCTCATCTCGCGACCAACCATCGCACTGACCGTCTCCGCCTGGGTCAGCTCACCGACGGACTTGGTCAGGATATGTGCGCCGTCGCGGAGAACGGTGACGCGATCGGCGATGTCGAAAATCTCCTCGAAACGGTGACTGATGAAGAGAATAGCCACGCCCTGGGCGCGCAGTTGGCGCACGATGGCGAAGAGATCCTCGACCTCGCGCGTGGAAAGCGCCGCCGTTGGCTCGTCCATTACCAGCAGGCGCGTTTGCATCGAGAGGGCCTTGGCGATCTCGATCAGTTGCTGGTCGGCGATCGAGAGGCTGCGAACGGGCGTGCGGGCGTCGAAGCGTGCATCCAGGCGCTGCAGCAGCGTGTTGACCTCGCGGTACATCAGCCCCCAGTCGACGCGCCTGAACGTGCCGAGCGGTTGGCGACCCATGTAGATGTTTTCGGCGACGTCGAGATCGGGGAAAAGCGACGGTTGCTGATGGATGACGGCGAACCCAAGGCGCTGCGCCTGCGTGGGAGTGTGGAGGACGACCGGCTCGCCGGCGAGCAGAATGGTGCCACTATCGGGCGCATGCACACCCGCGAGTATCTTGACCAGGGTGCTCTTGCCTGCACCGTTCTCGCCGACCAAAGCTTGCACTTCGCCTGCAGAGAGCTGGAGAGAGACATGGTGCAGGACCTCAACATCACCGAAGCGCTTGGTGATAGCGCGGAGCTCGACGAGGGGCTGGGCAGGCGTCATCGTCCTTCTCCTTCACTCTCGTCGCATACGGGCAACGAAGCAAAGACTTGAAACGTTTCATGTGCGCACAACGGCCTGTAGCCTGGCCGGTGAAACGTTTCATTGAACACAAGGATACTGACCCGAGTATCCCTTGTCAAGGGGGAAGCGCAACCGCATGCATGCAACGCGCGCAGCGTGCGGGAAACATCTCACCGCGCGCTGGTAGACTGGCGCACAATCAACTCGGGGCGGAAGACAATCTGGCGATGCGTGTGCGACGTCGTATAGACGATCTCGTCGAGAAGCAAGTCGGTTGCTGCGAATCCGAGCTCATACTTTGGTTGGCGAACGGTCGTCAATGGCACGGCCAGCATGGGAGCCAGGTCAATATCGTCGTAGCCGATCAATGCCACATCCTGCGGAATCATCACGTGGCGGCGCGCCAGTTCATACATCACCCCCATGGCGAGGTAGTCGTTGCCGCAGAAGATGGCTGTCGGGCGATCCTCCAACGCCATGAACGCCTCCACGCAGGCGGCGCCCGCGTGCGCGTTGTCCGTTTCCGCAGCCAGCGGCACAATCGCGTGCTCTGGCACGAGACCGGCATCCATGACCGCCTGGCGTAGGCCCGCAAGGCGATCTACATATTGCGCGTTGATCAATGGGCCGTGAATGTAGGCGATCCGCCGGTGCCCAAGGTCCAGCAAGTGGTGGCCAGCCAGCTGGCCACCATAGACATCGTCAACCGAAACGGAACAGGTATTTGCCTCATGGCTTACCTGGTCGAGCAGCACAACGGAAGTACCACTGCGGCGCAGCGCCCGTGCATAGTGAGCGGTGTCCCCAACCGGTACAATTAGGACGCCAGCAACACGTTGCTCCTGGAGGACCCTGAGGTAATGCTTCTCTTTCAGCAACGAGTTGTCGGAGTTGCACAGAATGACGATGTAACCGCGCTCGCTGGCGGCCGCCTCCGCGCCGCGCGCAACTTCAGTAAAAAATGGGTTCGAGACGTCGAGCACCATCAGACCGATACTCTGGGTGGAGCCGACGCGCAGTTGACGCGCCGAGCCATTGCGCACGAACCCAAGGTCTTCGATCGTACGCTCCACGCGGAGACGCGTTTCCACAGAGACAAGCTCAGGATGATTGAGCACATTCGAGACGGTGCCTAGTGAGACGCCGGCACGGCGTGCGACTTCATGCATATTGTGCATGGGAGAAAGCCTCGGTCGGTAGTTGGTTACAGGGTGCGCACGTGCCCCGTGTACTTCCTATTCTATCCCCACCGTCACAGCCAGCGCACGTTCTGCCTCATTGCATCGTGCCACATGCACATGCTAGTGTACTAGCCGGGAGCCACCGCACTCTGAAAGGACAGAGAGCGTAGTACGAAGGGGCTGCCTAATCTCCGCCCTGGCAACTCTAGCGCGAGCTACGACCAGATCCAGACCGAGAAAACCGTGGGTCAGGCCGTTGTAGGGCTTCACCATCACCAGAACACCCGTCTCCTGTAGTCGTTTGGCATCGCTCTCGCCCTCATCGCGTAACACATCCTCCTGTTTCGTCGCCCGCTGGCAGAGATTTCAGTGCTCACGCGACTCCTTCGCGACCCACGGACCCACATCAGTCTCGCGCATTCTGCCCCTTCCTGGCGCGATGTGCTGGAATCCGGTACCAGCCGCTATGGCAATACAACGGATCTCTTGAGGGGCAGCCGACATACGGGTAAAAACCTGCGACATCACACAAGAACACTTTGCATAACAAGGGGTTGCGGAAGTTCGGAACGAAAAGTGGGCTACGCTCTTGACCAACATTTGCGATGCCACATTGCTGCGTCTTCCGCTGAAGGCGCGGAGGCTATCGTACCAGTATTGGTCGAGGCACACCAGAGAACTGAGACATGCGCACCCAAAGCTACAACCTAAGACAGTCAGCATGTAGATTGGCTCTGCGGTGGATTGGGGTGCGCAAACGTTGCGCAGTTGCAGCCAGGTCGCCGGAGTTCGTATGTAGATGAATTGCTGTGTCAACTACTCGTATCGTCTCGCCAGTCCGTCAGGTCCATCAGCCGTAGACGATGTCGTTGATGCCAACGCGGAGTTTGCCGTGAGTGCATCGACTGCAGCGGGTCCATTCGTCCCAGCCGATGGCTCGGGAGACTGCGGCGTAAGCCCATAGAG
>DASVOW010000444.1:0-11550 GCA_036383155.1 Ktedonobacterales bacterium | reverse complement strand
CTCAGGACACCTCTCACACAATCGCAATACCGACATCCGCCACCTGGCGTATCACCTGGCCTGGTTCATCTATAACAATTATTCACGCAACGGGCAGTCGGTAGAGATCGTGGCGCACAGCATGGGCGGGCTGATCGTGCGTTGGATGCTCTACGCCTTCGCGAACAATTCGACGGTTGGGCAGGGGGTCTTCCCACCAACGCTCTACGTAAATGATGTCTATACGGTCAGTACGCCGCACAACGGGACGAGCTACGCCTTCCTCGGCGGGTTTTATCAGGCGGAGGAGATGCAGACCGGCAGCACGTTCATCAATGCCATCAATTCCACCGCCAGCGGGCGTAATCCGCAGGGAACAAATGGCACGGATTGGACGACGATGGGCAATTATCCCTCGGACTCCGATCTGGTGGTGAGCGATACGTCGGCGATGCATATGGATGGCGCCCATAAGCTGCTCTATGTCACTCCGCGCTACAGCCACGGCGGCTCACTGAACGACACGAGTGAAGCGTGGGATGCGACGACGTATCGTTGCGACGCCTGCAGCGCGACCGCCGCCATTAGCTCGTACCACACCATTGCGAGCATGCCGCACAACGACGCCTACGTGGATCAGGCGTTCTATCATAACTGTCTGAACTATTGCTGGCCGTCGGCGCCCATCCGCGGGAACCCGACGAACTAGCCAATGCGATGTGGTCGTTTTCACCTGTCCACTAGTGTGCGGGCGGCTGCTTAGTGCAGCCGCCCGCACGGATATCCATGCGATGAGCGGGCGCCTCTCAGAGACCGCTGATCGCGGCGACATTCAGGTGATGCGCGGCGTCGGTGCCCGTCCAGGCCATGAGGATCTGCCCCGCGGTGACTTCGGCGCCGATTCCCAGCGCTGGCCCATCCGCTGACGTCTCTGCGAAGGTGGAGACCGGCCCAGGCCAGCTCGTGAGGCTGCTCGACTTCATGAGGTTGAGCGAGTGATCCGGGTCGGTTCCCGCCCAGCCCCAAACGTAGGTGAATTGGTCGCCCGAGCCAGTGTGCGAGACCAATGCGAGCAAGCCTGGCCTGCCGACCGCCGTCTGAGCGGAGACGAATACCGGCTGCGGCTGTGAAGGGTTGGTCGCGTTGGCCAGCGCGATATTTCGGTTGTTGGGAACAGTCCAGGTGATCAGGAGGCGTGGCGAGCTCGCGAACTCAGGCGAGGCCAGGCCCGGTCCATCATCACTGCGGAATGACGGCGAGAGGGTAGTCTTCGTGCCTGGGCCAAGGCCGAAGATGTTCCCGCTGCTATCTCTCAGGATGTCGAGACGACGCACGTTGAGCGAGTGGTTCGCGTCGGTGCCGGTCCAGGCCAGATAGACTTGAGTAAAGCTCATCGACTGATCCACGACGAGGGCCGGGCCGGTGAAACTGGTGTCGGAGAGCGTGAGCTTGCGCGGGTGCCCGTACACGTCGAAGAGCACGTTGAGATGATGGGCCACATCAGTCCCCGTCCAGGCCAGGAGGATAAATCCAGGGATACCCGTGGGGCCGGCGATGTCCGATACTGCTGGGCGAGAGATGGCTGTGTCGCCGAGCGTGCGCTTGTTGGAGTAGCTCACGCCGTCAGTACTCAGCAGAGTGTTGAGATGATGCGCGGCATCGGTGCCCGTCCAGGCAAGCACGGCATTGAATGATGCCGATCGGTTGGGTACTTCGGTTGTCCACAGTGCAGGCGCGGCGATGCTCGTCTCCGTCAAGGTGACTTTGTGGGTGATGCGCGCGGCGAGCGGTTGCACACGCTGAGTGGTGGTCGCACCGGCGACCAGCGTTGTGAGACTACATAGGGCTGCCAGTGCAAGCCCCGTTGCCAGCACGACTCGAAAGCTCCGCATAGGATACCTCACTTATATACAACTCGTACTTTCACACCTCCATACAGGTTCTTGATTACGTTGGCGCACTACGTGGATGACTGGAGTGAGATAGGCACCTGGCCGGCGTGGGCGGGTGATACGTGAGCCAGCCGCACGCACCGTCACCAAGGGCTAACCGCCTCTGCGCCGCGAGCGCCGTATCATTGCGGCATAGAGGAGCCACAACACTACAAAGACGACTACGAGTCCTGCCTTCCACAGCCCAGGCTTGTTGGCTGCGCATGGCGAGCGGTGTGGTACTTGCGCCTCAGCGCGCCATGCGGCATGTGACTACAACAGACACGTCATAACATGCCCCGCGAGCACTCATCCATAGCAAAGTGTGAGCGATTTCATACAGTAGTATCTGGCAAGCGGCTTGATGGGTTAACACCACGCGAAAGGCTCCTTTCCCTCACGGTGAGAAAGGAGCCTTCGTTGAACTGAGGTATGACGGTTGGAGGTTGGTCAGACTTTGGCCTTATGCCAGCGTCCGCTGCGGAAGCGCCAGTAGGTGATGGCCGCCTGTGTCCAGAAGTCGGTCGCCATGGCGATGCGGGCGCCGGGGAGGCCAAAAACGGGGATGAGCGCGAGCGCGAGTGGCACGCGGATGCCCAGGGTACTGGTGGCCCGCGCGATGACGGGGAACTTGGTGTCGCCCGCACCGCGCAGCGTGCCGATGAAGACGAAGGCAATCGCCGAACCCGGCAGCGTCAGCAGCGAGAAGCGCATCGCGATATCACCCGCAACCTGGACAGACGAATCCGCGACAAACATGCCGAGGAACACGGAGGGGAAGAGGGCGGCGAGGAGACCCATAGCGCCCATGACTGCGACGCACGGGCGCATAGTCGCCCAGACGACACGCTTCGCCAGGTCAGGGTCCGACGCGCCGAGCGCCTGCCCGACGAGCGCGGTCGCGGCGACCGCAAAGCCGAAGCCGGGTAGAGACCCCATGCTCTCGACGGTATTGATGGCTGTGTTGGCGGCGTAGGCGGCTGGGCCAAGTATCACCACGAAGCGCAGAAAGCTCACGATGCCGATCTGGAAGACGATCAACTCTGCGGCGGACGGCAGGCCAACGCGCAGGATGCGCGCGGCGAGCGCGCGGTCGAGGTGGAGCGCGCTGCGCACCAGCTTCGGCGCGCGTGGATGATCGCGACTGAGCAGGTAGAGCGCCAGCACCGCGCCCAGCGCCCACCCAGAGGCGGCACCACATGCCGAGCCAAGCACGCCCAGGGGCGAGATGTGCGGCGACTGGAGGCCGTTCATCAGTATCCACGAGCCAAGGATGTTTGCTCCGTTGACCACGAGCATGACGATGAGCGGGCGCTTGCCGTCGCCCGAGCCGCGCATGGCCGCTGTGCACGCCGAGGCGACGCCGGTGGCGGGGAGCCCCAGGCTATAAATGCGAATAAATGAGGCGCCGAGGTCCGCAACCTGCCCGCTGACCCCGAGGACATGTGTGATCAGCGAGGCCAGCGGCACGGCCAGCCCAAGCATCACGATGCCGGCGATGACGCCGAGGATGATGCCCTGCGCAGCGGCGCGACGCGCGAGGTTGGTATCTTTCGCGCCGGTGGCGCGCGCGACCAGCGCTGTCACACCGATGTTGACGGCGAAGAAGGCTGTCAGCACGACCCACGCGGCAGTGGAGGCCATGCCGACGGTATCCACGGCTATGGCGCGGTCATAGCCAAGGTGCGCCATAGCTGCGTTCGAGAGGTGACCTGATAAAAACGTATCGGAGAGGCCGACGCCGAGCGCGAGCAACTGCTCACCGATGGCCGGCAATGCGAGCGCCCAGACCTTGCCACGCAGCTCGCGGTCGCTGATCGGCTTGGGGCTGGCCTTTGCCCTGGCGGGTGCAGGCGCAGTCGTGGTAATGGCTGTTTCGAGTGCATCGCCGGGCTCAGTCACAGCGGAGGCGGAGGTGACCGCAATCGCGGGATATGTCGATGTCGCTTGCGGCCTGGTCGCATATGATTGGGCGGCGCGTGCATCGTACCGCGCGCGCAGCGCCCGCCGCATCGCGGGTGTATGTGGCACTGTCAGCGCCTGCGCGCGCAGTCGGCGCTGATGGAGAGATGATGTTCGCGGCGCTGCGAATTTACTGGGAGTGACTGTGGATGAGGACTTCCGAGACGGGCTGGCGAGATCGATTCTTCGCGAATCGTGGTGAGTCAACAAGCCGAGGCGCAAGTTATCCCAGGGCAAACGCATGACGACGAAACTCCAAACTTATAATGACTTCCTGTTAGACTGGTATCTGACACTTACACAGCGAAAGAGGACACCCTAGATGGCGCGCTATGGCGATTTGCCACTCAGAGGCCCTTGTTGGTTCTGACGGGGGCTTTCCTATCGGGTAACGCATGATAGGATGTTAGATGTTCATCATACCATGCTTTTCAGGGAGCGTGGTGTGATGTGCGCCACAGAATCTACGTGGCCGACTGCGGCAGGGGGAGCTCCAGTGTGAATGTGGTTCCCACGCCGAGATGGCTCTGTACCGAGAGCGCTCCATGGTGCGCGCGCACGATGGCCTGGGCGATAGAGAGGCCGAGTCCCGAGCCGTCGTGTTGTGTTGGATTGACGGGCGGAGCGGATGGCATGGAGTGCGGAGCGCCACTGGATGGGGCAAGCGCAGCAGGGGAGGCGTCTGGGTGCGCGGCCGCGCTGGAGCGGGCGGTGGCATTTGCGCCAGTCATGCGGCGATGGGCAGCGCGCTCGGCACGGTAGAAGCGGTCGAAGATGTGTGGCAGGTCGTCAGCGGCGATGCCGGGGCCATTGTCAGCGATGGTGACGCGGGCGCTGCGGTCGGTACGCCCCACCTGCACGCGCACCCAGCCATCTGGCGCCTGCCGGCCATATTTGAGGGCGTTGTCCAGCAGAATCAGCAGAACTTGTTTGAGTCGGTCGGCGTCCACCGGCACGATGAGCTTGCCCGCGCCATCTGTGCGCAGGGCGACTTCGCGCTCACCCGCAAGGATGCGCGCCTGGTCCACCGCCTCGCCGGTCAGCGCGATCAGATCGATTGGGCGTAGCTCCAGGGGGCGGCCAGCGTCGAGCCGCGCCAGTGTCAGGAGATCGGTGACGAGTCGCGACATGCGCTCGGCCTCGCGGCGCGTGGCGAGCAACACTTGCTCCGTCGTCGCCGGATCGTCTTTCGCGCCGCGTAGGAGCACGTCGGTGTAGCCGCGGATCGAGGTCAGCGGCGTCCGTAATTCGTGTGAGGCGTCGGCGATGAACTGGCGCATGTGTTCCTCTGACGCCTGCTGCACGGCAAACGCGTGCTCGATGCGCGCCACCATCTCGTCGAACGTGTCCGCAAGCTGGCCGATCTCGTCGCCACCGTGCGGTAGGCGCACCCGCTGGCTGAGGTCGCCCGATGCGATGCGCTTCGCCACGTGGGTCATGCGTGTGAGCGGGCGCAGCGCCTGCGCCGTCAGCGGGCCGCCGATGACGACGCCTGCCACGATCACGGCGGCGATGGAGAGGAGCAGTGTGAGGTTCAGCGTGCCCAGCGCGAGCCGCACGCGGGGGAATGTAGTGACAACGGCAATGACGCCGATGGTGGAGTTATTCGCGGCGACGCATTGCGATGCCGTCTGGAAGCGCTCAGGGAGCAGCACGACGCCGGTGCGCTGGCCGGCGTTGGTCGTGATGTACGAGACTGGTTGGGCTTTGACATTGGCGGCACGCAGGGCGCGGCCAAAGATGCGCTGGCGCAGCGTCGCTACATGGCCGGCGTCAATATATGGCAGGACAGTCTGGGCCGGGTCGGTCTCAGGCGCGAGGACGTTGCCGCTGGTGTCGAGCAGGTAGACGGCCTGAATTCCGGCGTGTGAGATAATGAGCGGCTGGGCGATGACATCTTGAAAGGCCTGCTGATAGCTTTGGGCGTCGGAGCAATCCTGGAGGCGGCCACGCACGTCGAGCTCGAATTCGCGCTGGCGGGTGGTGATGGCGGCCTGGGCCTCTGTGGAGACGCGGTCAAGCTCCCCGCTATAGAGCGTGCGGCTGATGGTGAGATTGAGCACGATGCCGAGCGCGACGAGCAGCGCGACGAGCAGCGCGGCATAGGTGAGCGTCAAGCGCCAGCGGAGGGTGCGCATCCAGCGGGGGAAGATGCTATGGCTCAGCGCCGGTTGGGGTGTGGGGAGCACGAATGTCGGCATGCGCTCGACGGCGACATCACGCGGCACAAGACCCTGTCGTTGTGGCCCCTCGGTAGGAGGTGGCGGCGATACGCCACGGTGTGACTTCTGTGCGTCGCGCGACATGGCAGATCATCCTTTGAGCACGTAGCCGACGCTGCGGACGGTCTGGATGAGCTTCGGCGCGCTGGGCTCGTCCTCAATTTTTTCCCGCAGGTAACGGACATAGACTTCGATGATGTTGGTTTCGCCCATGAAGTCGTAGCCCCAGACGCGATTGAGGATGACTTGCCGATCGAGCACCTGGCGCGGATGCGTCATGAAGAGGTGCAGCAGGTTATATTCGGTGGCAGTCAGTTCGATGACCCGGTCGCCACGCCGCACCTCATGGGCGGCTTCGTCGAGAGTGAGGTCGGCAACCCGTAATACGCGCCCACCGGGGCCGCCTGCAGCGGCGATGCGTCGCTGGCGGCGCAGCAGCGCCCGCACCCGCGCCAGCAGTTCCTCAAAGCTGAATGGCTTGGTGAGGTAGTCGTCGGCGCCTACTTCCAGGCCGGCGACGCGGTCGCGTACCTCGTCCTTGGCGGTGAGCATGAGGATGGGGACGTCGGCGGTGGCTTCGCTCTCGCGCAGGCGGCGGCAGACTTCTAGCCCATCGATGCCGGGGAGCATGATGTCGAGGATGATCGCGTCGGGGCGGAGCCGAAGCGCAAGGTCCAGTCCGGTGATGCCGTTGCTTGCGTCTTCCACACGGAAGCCTTCATAGCGCATGCCCAGGCGGATGAAGTCCACGATGCCCTGCTCGTCGTCGATCACCAGCACCTTCGGGCGCGTATCGTCGCCTGCGCCGGGCTTGCCCGGTTGCGCTGACGATGTGCTCCGCTCGATCACTGACCTTCTCCCCTGTCAATCCGTGCCCTGCCGCTCTGCCGCTCTGCCACTCGTGGTAGTGAGCCGCGCATCCCCGCCATTATAAGCGGGTGGCAAAGCGTCTACAATCCAGCAGGTACTCTAGAGGCAGGCAGCCGTCTACTTTCTCAGCGGATTTTTAGATTCCGAGCTATGCTACGAGCATACCTTTCTGCTTGTGTCACCTGTTCGCAGCCACCTACACTGATGAATGCGCTGGAGCCAGCTAGGGTAGGGCACGAGTATGAGAAACGCAGGAGGGGCGCTCAATGTATGAGCACATTATCGACGGGCTTCGACGCGGGTATGCCGCATTCAGTCGAGGAGACATCCAGGGCGCGATAGATGCGGTCGAGCCCGCGCCGGATATTCTCTGGATCGAGCCGGAAGAGTTCTACGCCGGTGGCACCTATCATGGTCCCGAGGGCGTCGCGAGGTATCTCACCCTGTCGTATAACGCCTCAGACAAGGTCCAGAGCGTGCCCGAAGAGATCCTCGAGATCGAGGATACAATCCTTGTCTTCGTGCACTTCCAGGCATGGCCCAAGGGTGGCGGCCAGCCCAGAGAAGGCCACATCGCCGATGTCTACACAGTTTGCGATGGGACGATCGTAAGGATGCAAGCCTATAGCGACCCCGACGTAGCGCGACGGGCCGTCGGACTCCCGCCACGAAGCTGAGTGTTCCCCACTGGCGCTGCCCGCTTGCGCCGGGAGTCTACAGTGCCAGAGATAGGGGCGGACAGGCAAGAGCCCTCTCACACCGGCCTTCCGCTCCTATCGCTGTCGGTGCGGGCTGGTGGGAGGACCATACGGTGATGCGCGTGGACCAGAAGTACTGATTATGCGACGTTTGCACATGCCGCTCGCTTTGACATACAAGAGACCTTAGCTCCGGGCGCGGATGCCATGAAGCAGTTCCCCATAAGCGCAGCATATCCCCGCCACTTCTACCTTTCACCTTGCAGTCCAAGATCTTTGCCCACGTGGACGGCATTTTGCGCTTTCTGTACTGTGTAGCATACAGCCATTGTGCCGTGTCATGTGGCGTAACGGTGATCGTTTGGCGTATTTCATGCGGGGATGACAAGCGAACGGGGTGGGGTCTCAACGTGTGACGAGAGAGTCGAGCAGGCGAGAATTGCCAAAATAACGAGCGAGAGAGGGCGAGACGACGATGGCACAGGTGGCGAAACAGGCGAGCGAGCAGCAGGCGATGCAGGCGCCGAGGGGCAGCGTCCGCACGTGTGTGCCGTATCGCGGTGAGCTGGCACGACACCGGCTGATCACGGCGGACGGGCATGATTACATCGTGACTACGACCCGCATACCAGCCGCGAAGTATGGCGCACAGCGACCGGAGACGTATGTGACAGGCGCGTACCCGGTGCTGCGTGGCTATCTGGTGATGATGCGGCAGCCATTGTATGAGATCAGCGAGACGAATAGCGAGGCGGCGCGCGAGCAGCACGAGCAGCTTGTACGTGTGCTTGCCGAGGCGGGTGTCGGCGTGGTGCGCGCACGGCGCTCCCTGGCCGAACGGCTGCGCGCCGAAAAAGCTGAGGCGGTGAAGGCTGAAGCATCACATGGCGTCGTGGTCGAGATCAGCGCGGTAGCGCGGGCGGCGCGCGAGGAGCGGAAGCCGGTAGTGCTCGGCTAGCGCGCGTGGGATGTGCCGAACCCCGGCCTCTTCCATCCAGAGGATGGGGCCGCGTCGCGTACGGTTACGGCACGATAGACCACTCGGCGGGCAATTCATACTCGAAGACGCGCCGGCTGAGGAAACGCCCATTGTGGTAGTTTACCTCGCCGGCGCGGTCTAGATATTCGGCAGTGTTGGCGATCTGGACGATGCGCTTGCGCATGAGGTTGAAAAGGATGACACCGGCGCGAACCGGTGTGAGACTCACCTCACGCGTTAGCTCGTCGAGCACACGGAAGACAGGTGCCTCCCGTGGGGCCACGGTGCGCAGTTGCTCGTGGATGGCCCGCGTATCACCGGGTAGGTTGTGCTCATCGAAGACCGCGAGGCCGTTGGAGACCTGATCATGGAGGTTGCGGTCAAATTTCCTGGAAGCGTCGAGCAAATCGGCAAGTGTTGTTGGGTTCTCGGCGCACGCGGCGGTAAGAGCCAACGCTGCTGACGTATGTGCAACAAAGCTAACAGTTCCTTCCGTGTCTACGACGGTAAAACGCATAACATCAAGACGTACAGTTTCCACAGATCACTCCCACGTCCAGGCAGAGATCACGGTTCGATCGCCGCGGATAGACTCATATGCTACAGATACTTCCTCACTATACGCCCCTATCCGCAGATTGCGCCACCCATGGCTCGCGCTACATCCGTACGCGCTACATCTGTATCAGTGTGAGGGCGTCAAGGGGTGAGCCGGGCGCGCAGCTCATCGGCGGTGATGCCCGCGATGGCAATGTGCTTGTCTCGTGAGGCGGCGCCGCGCACGATGGTGATAGCGCGCTTAGGCAGACGCAGGCGCTCGGCAAGCAGGCTGATAAGCGCTTCGTTCGCGGCTCCCTCGACGGGTGGCGCCGTTAGGCGCGCACGCAGGCCGCCGTCGTCTTCCAGGGTGAGCGTGTCGCGGCTGGCGCGCGGCGTCACGCGGACGGCAAGTGTGAGCGATCCATGCTCGTGAGGTGTTTCTCCGCCGACGCGCTGCGGTTCGGATGGTGCGATCTGAGATACAGCGCGGCGCCGACCCCTACCAGCCACGGGGCAGCGAGTACAGCATGAAGCCAGTGAGGATGCCAAGCGCCCACAAGGAGAAGATGAATGCAACCGTCAGACCGATGTCGAACATGCCAACGGACATACGCGGCAGGCGGCGTTGGAGCGGCTCGATGAGCGGGTCAGTCAGCTTTGACACGGTGACATACAGCCGCATCAGGAACGGGATGTTCGAGAGCGAGGGCGCGAGGAGCGAGAGGATGATGCGACACCACAGCAGCACAACCATGGCGCGGTAAAAGAGAGTGATGATTAAAGAAAGTGCACCCATAGCTCTGGCTCCTTTCCCTACTGCGCGTGAGCCATGTCAGGCGCGCACTGTGGTAGTCGTCTGCACTTCGACGACGGTCTTGCCGAAGATGCGCTTTGTGGCGACTGCAACGATGCGCACGTCATCCAGTTCCGGCGATGTGGTGACATAGCGCTGCACGACCTCGCCCAGGGGACGCGCGGCGACGATGCCGGTGATGCCACTGGCAAGCGCCGAGGCGACGCGCGTGCGCGGACGCATGGCGGTGAGAGCAAAGAGCGAGCCGATCATCGCGAGCGAGGTGCCGACGGCGAGATTGGTGCCGCAGTTGGGGTGGATGGCGAGCTCTGCTTCACCACTCTGCAGCCGGAAGAGCGCCTCATTGCAGGCGCGACGCACCAGGCCAAGGTCGAGATTGGCAAAGATGATAAAGCCGTGCGAGTTGGAGCGGGCGCTGACTACGAGGTCCGGCCGCTCACGAGTGAGTATGCTGACGGTAGCGTGCTCAAGGGCGTGATTCTGCCGGATGCGCCGCCCAAAGAGCAGGTTTCCCATGTCCATAGTCTATCCTTCTTTCGTGAATCTCGGTCTATTGTACCGCTATTGGGAATATGGCTGCTTTAGTGGTCTTGTGTGGTATGCGACGGCTGGACGAGCGGACGGGAGCCAAAGAGGCCGCGCCCGATGCGGATGATGGTCGCGCCTTCCTCGATGGCAACTTCGAAATCGTCGGTCATGCCCATCGAGAGCTGCGACCAGGCGTCGCTCTCGCTTGCGCCGACGACGGTGCGGCGTAGCTCGTCGCGCAGAGCGCGCAGCCGCTGGAAGACGGGCCGCACCTCCTCAGGATCGGCGACGAGTGGGGCGATGGTCATGAGTCCCTCCGGTCGCAGCGCGGGGTAGGCGGCGAGCGCGCGGGCGGCGTCAACCACATCTCCAGGCGCAAAGCCTGTCTTGCTGGCCTCGCCCGCGACATTGACCTCCAACAGCACGGGAAGTGCGTGGCCGCGCTGCTCGGCACGAGCGTTCAGGGCATCCGCGAGGTGGAGGCTATCGAGGCTCTGGATGCGCGCGAACAATTCGACGGCGCGGGCGGCTTTGTTGCTCTGGAGATGCCCGATCAACTCCCAGCGAACGGGCGCGTCGCCCCATGCCGCAATCTTACCCTGTGCCTCCTGCACGCGGTTCTCACCGAAGATGGTGAAGCCAAGATCGTAGGCGGCGCGTAAGGTCTCGACGGGAACGGTCTTGGAGACGGCGATGATGGTAACGTCGTCGGGATGGCGTCCGGCACGCTCGGCAGCCGCGGCGACGCGCTCGCGCAGGTCGCTGGCGCGCCGCCCGAGCTCGGCAAGCATATTGGGTGCCTCCATCGCGCTTCCCATTTGCCCCATACATACCTCCGGCTACACTATCTGTGCGGATATTGTATCGCATGTTTGCACGGATGGCCTCACAGATGTGCTTCCGCGGGCGCATGCTGTGGCAGATGCTACTGCGAGCGCCGCCCTGTCGTCTGTGAGCCGTGTGCGAAAGATCCCACCTTACGATACGCAAATATACTGGCACTGGCACAGGACCTGCTGCCCCACGC
>DASVOW010000443.1:0-1664 GCA_036383155.1 Ktedonobacterales bacterium | reverse complement strand
TCTCAGGCGAATTGCTCTATCCCTGCTTGTAGAACGAAGGAGTGTGGGATTTCGTATCGCTTGGCCCGATGCGTGCAGCAGAGTAGCGTCCATGCAACTGCTGTTCAGGTGTTATGCGGCGGTCGCGTGGGAGTTGAGCACGGTCAGAGCGCCCTCCTCGAGGCGCTGCTCGCTGCGGGGTCCGAAGCCGTAGTATTCGCGCAGGCGGTGCTGTTGCGCTTCCTGTAGCAACTGCGGCACGGAGTGGATATCGAGCTGCCCGGCGAGGCGCAGCGCAGTTCGTGGGCCGACGTGTGGCACGCGCATCAGGTCGCGCACATCCTCCGGCAACGACTCCTCACAGAGATCGTCATAGAAGGTCATGTGGCCGGTCATCACCATCTCGGTGATCTTGCGGCGCAGACGCTCGCCCAGCCCTGGAACCGGCGGCTTTTCGCCACGGGCAAGGAATGGCGCCACCGGCTCGCCCAGCGCCAGAATGCCGCGAGCGGCGTTGCGGTAGGCCTCGATGCGATAGGGGTTGGCCTGCTGCATCTCAAGGATGGTGGCAATGTTGAACAGCACCTCGGCGATCTTCTGGTTGCTGACGCGCGCCGGGAGCAGCTCATCTATCTTCTCGCCGGGATCGGCGACAAGTTGTACGGATTGAGTAAACTGAAACATCGTGAAGTAACCCTCCCCCTCGCGGGAGTAATGCCGCCTGGAGCGCCCATGGTATGTGAAGACAGGCGCACTACAGTATACCACATTATGTCGTGTTGTTGCCTGTGTCTACGGTCTGTTGCCAGGCGCTCAACTGGCGTTGACATGGGCAATCTGGCCTGCCGGACGCTGATTGTGCTTCGCCTGGTGCGCGCTCACCGCTCCATCGATCTATTCTTTTCTGTCAAGTGAAAAATGACGTGCATGTGGTGATATTTCATTGCTGCGGCTGGGGCAGAGGATGCGGTAGAATGATCAACTACAGCCGACATAAAGCTCATGACAGGCAGGAGAGTGTGTCTTTTTTGCTGCTGACGCCGCTGTGGGAGGTCCACGATGGACGACATGCCTATTCTTCGGCTCTTGCGCTTCGAGGAGTTCCTGGCGCTGCCTGAGGAACGGCAGTCGCTTGCCGAGGGCGCATTGCAGATCGCCGATGTGGCCTATCCTGCGCTCGATCATCGCCAGACGCATCGCCAGCTGGATCTACTAGCAGATACTGTACGTGCCGAGTTGGGCATGGGCGACGGCGATCTGCTTCCACACGATGCGCTTGGACAACGCAGCACGGCGCTGCATGTGCTTGCGGCGTTGCGCGATGTGTTGGGTGGGCGCGAGGGCTTTCATGGCAACCGCGACGAGTATTACGATCCGCGCAACAGTTTCCTCAATGACGTGCTCAAGCGTCGCACTGGCCTGCCCATCACGCTAAGCATCGTGTTTGTCGAGGTCGCGCGGCGCATCGGGGCGCCGCTCATGGGCGTCGGCCTGCCCTCGCACTTCATGGCGAAGTGGTCCCTGCCGGTCGAGGAGGGCGATGATCTCTTTGTGGATGCGTTCGCGGGCGGCGAAGTGCTCGATATCGGCGCGTGCAGGCGTTTCGTACTGCGGATCGCAGCCAGCGGAGCCTCAGGGGGACAGATCTTCGATCCGCAGTGGTTCGAGCCGGTCGGCACGCGGGC
>DASVOW010000442.1:0-3985 GCA_036383155.1 Ktedonobacterales bacterium | reverse complement strand
CACCTGGGTGTCATCAAAGCGCCTCCTCTGGTTCGCTACTGTCGCCATTTGGCTGAGCTTTGTAGCGTTCACGTTGAGTGGTGGCACTCGGGTTGATGGCACCCAGCGTCCGACTGATTGGTATGGATGGCCGAATCGGGCCTTTATTGTGGCGTTTTGTGCCTGGATGACAATCGTTGCCTGGAATGCGATCAAGATGAATCAGTTGAAGTTGCAAGCGCGTACATAGAATGGTGCGCTCGGAAATGCGCGCTCGACGTCTTCACACAAAGCCAAAGGGGTACGAGGGAGAAAGAATCTCACCTCGTACCCCTTTTCATTGGGGAGAATGGGTCTCGTGCGACGGGCGTTTGTGGCGAGCGGGACACGGTATCCGATACGCTTTCCTACGGGGCTCGGTCCGCGGGGCGGCACGTATAGTGCGGCGAGTGGGATCCGGCTTGGGATCGAATCGACACGATACACGAAAGAGAGAAACGGTATGTATATCGCGGTGACGAAGGTGACGGCGCCCAGGCAGGCATTGGAGCGCATGGCGGAGGCTTTTCGGAAGGCGGCGCCTGATATGAAGAAGTTTCCCGGCTGCACGGGGCTGGAGATTTGGCTGGGCGACGATACGCTCGAAGCGGTGTCGCGGTGGGAGTCGAAGGAGGCGGTCGAGGCATATGCGAAGAGTCCGCAATTTGGCGCGCATCATCCGGGCGCGGAGAGCGGACGCGGCGGCGGTGGAGGCTCGGTGACGTATTACGAGGGTGAGGTGCTTTTCTAAGGGCGCTGGCCGGCGAGAGAATGTGCGACGAGCAGAACGATGTATGGACGGTGCCGGGACGTGAGGCTGTTGTCTGGCGGCTCGGCGCCGGGTGAGTGGCGCATGTGGTTGTGCGATCAGGGGGAGGACTGGCCGGACGGGACGGCGATCTGGCGGGCGAGGGATTGTTCCGCCGGGCTGGCGGCGGGGAGGGCGGGGAGGGCGGAGCGAGCGGGAGCATTCACGGCAAGCAGCACGCCGAAGCGGTAGAGGTAATAGAGGGGTTCGCCGGTGAGGGTGCCACTGGCAGTGAAGCGCTGGACGAGGAAGAGGCAGCCATTGGCGACGGGCGACGGGGGAATGGGCGTGAACGAGACGTTGGCGCTGCCCAGCACGTGGAGCAACGCTTCGAAGCCAACGGCGCAGGTGGGAACGGCGTAGGGGTCGCCAAATTCGGCCAGACTCAGCGTCGAAACCTGCCAGTGTCCGGTCCAGCGGGTGTAGAGATTGATGAAGATATCCGTCGCGCTGGCGCCGGAGGGAGTGAGCGGCGCGATGTCGGTAGCGATCGGCGGGGCGAATGGGACGACCGGCACGCCGTCAGCCGTGGTATAGCGCCAGCCCTGCCTGACATGCGCGGAGATGACCCACATGTCGTCGGAGGGCATGAGGTTGCGCCGCCGCACGCAGAGGGAACGGCAATCGTGCAAGCCACTTTGGGCATTCCACTGAAACTCGTAGAGGAAAGTGGCTTGCAAGGATTGTGTGGCGATGGCGACGGAGCCTCCGGCAGTGACATAGCGCTCGCCGGGCAGCACGGTTGCCGTTGCGGCAGGCACGCGCTCGACGAGGGCGGTCTGGATGGCGGCTACGAGGGCGGCTTGCTGGGACGTGGGCAGGTGGGCGGGTGTGGCGCGCAGGTCGAGCAGCCGTGTGGTGGGCGGGAATGGGTCGGCGACCGTTCCCGCTTGCTGAGAAGAGATGAGGGGACAGGTGTCTGCCGATCCGGCGGGAACGGTGACGACGCAGCGCAAGGTCGGGAAGGGATCGGCGCGATATTCGAGGGTATGCCGCCCGGGTGGGAGGATGAAGGAGCCCTGGTAGAGATCCAGGTGGGTGTTGGCACGGGGATCGTGCTTGCCGTCGATCAGCAAGGTTCCCCAGGGGACGCCATCCAGGGCCAGGAAGCTGCCCTCACCGGCATGAGAGGTGTCCCTGGGCATTGCCGGCGTCGAGAACGGCTGGCGGATGAGAGCGGCAAGCGCGGCGGGAGCGCCGGGATTGGAGCCAACGACGATGGTGGTGATGATGAGCAAGATGGTGAGCGCAGCGGCGCTGGCGAGACGGGGGAGGATGAGGGGTGACAGATGCAACGCGCCGGATGCGGAACGGTGTGTAAGAACGGCAGGGGTAGGCACGATAGGACTGTGTGCCGCTCTGCGTTGACGTCGGGGTAGCTTGCTTGCGAGCGGTGATTCCAGACGCAGGGGCATTTGCTGGCCCGTGCGGAGGTCAGTTACTTCAAGCTCGAAGTCGTCGGAATCGCCGGAGTTGTCCATGGGAGGGGCCTCCGCATGTGACTATCCACGTCCAGTCGCCCTCTGAGTATACAGCCGGGGCGATGCGACGGACAACGTGCGGCGAAGGGTGGCAGTCAGCGCCGCTGGACAGGCGTTGCGGGGAGGCGATATACTGCGCGGTGGCATGGGTCCCGTGGGGATGCGGGCAATGGCGCCTGGCACGATGCGGAGAAGCGAGCGGGCAAGACGAGGTAACTGTCATGCGAATTCATCTGATTGGCGTGCCGATGGATCTCGGCGCCGACCGGCGTGGCGTGGATATGGGGCCGAGCGCGATCCGCTATGCGGACATGAATGAGAAGCTGCGGGCGCTGGGCCATGAGGTGGTCGATCTGGGGTCGGTGCATGTGCCTGATCCGGAATCGCGTATGCAGGGTGACCCAAAGCTCAAGTATCTGAAGCAGATCATAGAGTGCTCGCAGGAGCTTGGCGAGCGTGTGCAGCGGAGCATCGAAGAAGGTGCTGTGCCGATTACGCTGGGCGGCGACCATAGCATCGCGCTCGGCTCGATTAGCGGAGCGGCGAATGCGCAGGGCGAGATTGGCGTGATCTGGATCGATGCGCATGGCGACTTCAACACGACCGAGACGACGCCTTCGGGCAACATTCACGGTATGATCCTGGCGGCGCTGGCGGGGTTTGGCGATCCACGGCTGGTGAATGCGGTGGGGAAGGGTCCGCACATTGATCCGAAGCGGCTGGTGATCATCGGCGCGCGCGATCTGGATACGGGCGAGCGTGAGTTGCTGCGGTCGGCGGGCGTGCATGTGCGGACAATGACGGACATTGACCGGCGCGGCATCTACGATGTGACACGCGAGGCGCTGGAACTGGCAACCGAGGGAGCGAAAGGGCTGCACGTGAGCTTCGACATGGATGTGATGGACCCGTCGGAGGCGCCGGGGGTCGGCACGCCGGTGCCGGGGGGTATCACCTATCGCGAGGCGCACCTGGCGATGGAGCTGATCGCCGAGAGCGAGCGCATGACGAGCCTGGATCTGGTGGAGGTCAACCCGATCCTGGATAGCGAGAATCGTACGGCGATCCTGGCTACCGAGCTGGCACTCTCGGCGGTGGGCAAGCGTATCTTCTGATCGCTTCCTATATATAGCCGCCTGTATGCTGTTGAGGGGAGCTGGCGATGCTCTTTCAGGCCGGCGCACCCTCGCCGCTTCTTGACAGCTTCGGGGCGGGGGGCGTATCGTGAGAGGGGCTGAGCGGTCGTCGTTTCCGAGCGAAATCCGCTCTCTCGCCATGTATGGGTGTTAGAGAGTGCGAGAAGCGAGTGTATTCGCATGTGCATTGGCATGTGCAGTGCACACTCGCCATGTCGGAATGTCAGACGCATCAGCACTAGAGTATCCATTCCACCCGTATCCGGCAACGCGATAGCGAACAGTTTCTTGTGGGCCAGCCGATGGACGATGCCAGCCCTGAAGCTGAAGGGCCTGAGTAGAGGAGCCGGGCGACGCGCGCCAATGGCGGCGCAAGCGCGTTCCGTTAGGGCGGCGATGATGCCGCGGGAGGCGAGTCAGCGTGTCAACTACCGCAGCACTTTCAGAGCGATCCGACATGGTGGTGTTCCTGAACGGGGAATTCATACCGGCGAATCAGGCGCACGTGGGCGTGATGACGCATGGGTTTTCGTACGGCACGG
>DASVOW010000441.1:0-2685 GCA_036383155.1 Ktedonobacterales bacterium | reverse complement strand
GGCAGATCGCGGGGGCCGAGGCCGCGCTGGCGGAGGTGAACGCACTAGCGGAGGAACTCGACGGGTATCATCTCTTTCACGCCATCAAGGGAGAGCTGCTCTTAGAGCTCAGCCATCGAGAACAAGGACGAGCCGCGGCACTACGGGCGGTGGAGCTGACGCAGAACCGCGCAGAGCAAGCCTTGCTGACACGCAAGCTGCTGGAGTGGTAGGCGGCGACAAAATAGGACGGAATAGGACGGCTCGCGGGTGAGCCGTCCTACACGTGGCATTTCTGCGTGGCGACTGTTTACGGTGTGACGGTGACGATCGCTGTCATGTAGGGGTGGACGGTGCAGTAATATTGGTAGGTGCCGGGCGTGGTGAAGGTGTAACTAAAGGTCTGCCCCTTCTGCAGGATGCCACTGTCTTTCATGCCATTCTTGAAGGTCACGGAATGGGGTGCGGTGTCCTGGTTGGTCCACGTCACCGTCGTTCCGGCTTTCACCTGGATGTTCGCGGGCGTATAGGCGAAGTTGACGATCTGTACCTGTGTCACGCCAACGGCGGGCGTTCCCTGAGTCGCAGAACCATATTGGCCGCCCATCATCGAGCCGTGGCCGTTTGGACCCATCATCGGCCCATAGCCGTTTGGCCCCATCATTGGATGTTGGCCCGACTGGCCCATCATCGAGCCTGGAGTGGCGCTCCAGGGTGTCGTACCGCTCCGCCCCCACGCCAGCGCCATGCTCGCTCCACCCAGCACCACCGCACCCAGCAGCAGCACTCCGGCGAGAAGCAGTATCGTACGCGTGCGCATCGCTTGCTCTCACTTTCTGTGGTCGCTCATGGTACCGGCCGCTCCGGATACACATATATCCGGAGCGGCTCGACAGCCTAGCTCAATGTCTTTGTCGCCTGCTGGTATTCCGCCTCGCTGATTTCGCCGGCGGCATAGCGTCGCCGGAGCACATCCTGGGCGATGTCTGTATCACTTCGGCGGTCGCGCGGGAAGAAGCTGCGAACCGCCCAGACCGTGAGCACGATCAGCCCGCTCCAGAAGAGGAACATGGCCAGCCACGCCAGTATGCCCATCCAGCCGAATCCACCATAGTAGCCCATCATTGTGTGCCTCCTTCGCATTCCCTTCGCGTCGTATGGAACTCGCAGCCGCGCCCGGAATGCCGTCGCGCTGCGCTGTGCCTTCTCAGATGTCTATCCATAGTCTAGGAGGCGAAGCTCAAGGCAGGATGTCTCGTTTCCTCAAGATTTGGTCAAGCGGCATTGAGAGTCTGGACGATCTCGTAGACCTTATGGTGGGTTTGCACACCGGGCAGGTCAGCGCGCGATGGGGAGTGTGAAGGTGAACGCGCTGCCCTGGTCTGGTCCTGCGCTCTCGGCTATGATGCGCCCGCCCATTGCCTCGACGAGCGCTTTGGCGATTGTGAGCCCGATACCTGAACCGCCGAGCGCGCGCGAGCGCGACTTGTCGGCGCGATAGAAGCGTTCAAAGACGCGCGGCAACGCATCAGGGGCGATGCCGATGCCCGTATCGGACACACGAAAGGCGACGTAAGCACCCTGCCGCATCGCAGCGACCTCGACACGTCCAGGGGCGGGCGTGTAGCGGAGCGCGTTCGTGAGCAGGTTGCTCAGCACCTGCACGGCGCGATCGGCGTCGGCCAGCACGGGTGGGAGCGACACCGGAACGGTGACGGAGAGCGCCAGCCCTTTCTCGGTGAACTGCGACTCGACGCGACCGACCGCGGCATCCACAATGCTCTGCGGCGCTACCGGCTTGAGCATCATGGCGATCTGCCGTGCCTCGGCACGCGAGAGCTCTTGGAGGTCGTCCACGAGGCGACGCAGCCGTCCCGTCTCGGTGTGCAGCTTCGCCCAGGTCTCGGGCGATGGCGTGACCACGCCGTCGAGGAGGCCTTCCAGATAGCCCTGCAACGTCGCAATCGGCGTGCGCAGCTCGTGCGCGACATCCCCCACCAGCTCCAGCCGGTGTCGCTCGGTATGCTCCAGTGACGACGCCATGTCGTTGAATCCGGCGGCAAGCTCGCCCAGCTCGTCGCCCGTATCCGCCGCGGGCACCGTCACCCGCTCGGCGTAATGGCCGCTGCCGATGCGCCGAGCCGCGGCCACCATGCGCTGAACGGGCAGGGTAATCTGGCGCGAGACGAAGAGGCTGAGCAGGATGGCGGTGAGCGTCGCGAGGGCGGTGGCAAACACGAGCGCCCGCATCACCGCGGCGCGAAATGCCGCGTCGAGGGCGTCGCTGGTCGTCGTCAGCGGTGCATGGCCGTTCCCCATCATGCCGCCCATGCCGCCGCTCTGCATCATGGTGTCCATGTAGGCGCCGAAGAAGTCGGGGGCGATGACCGTCACAGCGACGAATATGGTGACGACGCCCACCAGCAGCACCAGCACATAGGACGCGAAGAGCTTTGTCGCTAGCCGCGCGTGCGTCCATCGAGATCGCATAGCTATCGTCCATTTCCGCTCAAGACGCCCTTGCATCGTGATGGTCCGCGAAGCGATAGCCAACACCACGCACGGTTTCCACGTAGCGTGGGTGGCTCGATTCGTCCTCAAGCTTGTGCCGCAGGTTGCCGACGTGCACGTCCACGACATGATCGTCGTAATACTCGTCGCCCCACACCTGTTCGAGCAGCTGCGCCCGTGTGAAGACACGGCCCG